>NZ_JBVBEF010000035.1:0-78404 GCF_055456055.1 Bradyrhizobium sp. LeoB3 | reverse complement strand
GCGAGCGACGGCGGCTCCGAGGGGATGGCTTGGCCGGACCCCATGATCAATTTTGCTGAACTTGACGCACAGAACTGCCGGGTGAGGGGGATCAAGTCCCACGAGAGAGCGAAAACCCCTCACCCGGATCGCATCTTGCGATGCGATCCGACCTCTCCCACAAGGGGAGAGGTGGGGCACCGTCGATGCGGCTTCAGTATGATCCAATCTCATCGGCTCATGACGATTGCAGGAACGGCGGCCAACGTGATCGGCGCCTACCCTTACTGCGCGAGCGCGTTGTACTTCGCGAGTGACGCCTTCAGGTCCGCCATGGCGGCATCCGCGTCGACGCCGGTCTTCTTGACGCTGTCGGCCCAGGTCTTGACCAGCGGCTCGGCCGCCTTCTTCCACAGTGCGGTCTGCTCCGGCGTCAGCGTGTAGACCTCGTGGCCGGACTCGGCTTTCACCTTGTCGATGCCGGCGTCCTCGAACTTGCCCCAGTGCTCGCCGACGATGCCGGCCATTTCGGTCGAGCAGTTCTTGTCGATGGCGGCCTTCTGGCGATCGGACATCGCGTTGTACTTGTCCTTGTTGATGACGAAGACGAAGGTCGTGACATAGAGCGGCGCCTCCATGTCATACTTCGTCACCTTGTCGATGCCGAACAACACCAGCGAGCCCCAGGGAAAGGTGACGCCGTCGGCAACGCCGCGCTCGATGATGTCGCGCACTTCAGGCGCTGAGGACTGCACATTGGTGCCGCCGAGCGAGGTGACGAAGTTGGCCATGGTGGCATGGGCTGGGCGGATCTTCAGGCCTTTGACGTCCTCGGGCACGACGATCTTCTTGGTGCGCGAATGGAACGAAGACGGCGAATGGACGAAGGCGAGGCAATATTTGACGTCCTTCATCTCCTTCTCGGCATATTTGCGGTACCAGGCATCCAGCCCCATCGAGCCACCCTTGGCGTCCGAGATCAGGAACGGCAGTTCGCCGGCGCCGACGATCGGGAAGCGGCCGGGCTGGTAGCCTGGATTGACATAGGTGACATCGGCGATGCCGTCGCGCGCCATGTCGTAATGGTCGAAGGCCTTGCCGAGCTGCTGGGCCGGGAACACCTTGCCCTTGATGGTGCCGCCGGAATCCCTTTCCACCGCCGCGGCCCAGTCCTCCAGCGACTTTTGCAGCGGATGGGAGGCCGGCACCCAATGCGAGATCTTCAGGTCGAACGTCTTCTCCTGCCCGAACGCAGGCGTCACGCTGGCGGCCAGCAGCAACGCCAGAACCGTCTTCCTCATCGGCATCCTCTCCCTCTTTGCGGGCCTTTGGTGGCCCTTTGCGATTATTGTTATATGATATAATCACCATTGCAAGCTGACGACAGCGGCCGGCCAGCGGGTATAAGCTGTGGCCTACGGTATCGGGAGGAGCAAAAATTGCGGTCAAAGGTAGCAATCATAGGCGCAGGTCCGGCAGGATTGTTGCTTGGGCAACTACTTCACGCCTATGGCATCGACAATGTGATCCTGGAACGGCAGACGCCGGACTACGTGCTGGGACGGATCCGCGCCGGCCTGTTGGAAGAGGGCACGGTCGGCCTGCTCGACCAAGTCGGCGCAGGCGAGCGCGCCCATCGCGAGGGGCTGATTCATCACGGATTGGAACTCGCCTTCGGCGGCGACCGGCATCGCATCGACATGCACGCGGCGACCGGCAAGACGGTCATGATCTACGGACAGACCGAGGTGACGCTCGACCTGATGAACGCGCGGCAGAAGGCCGGGCTCACCACCATCTATCAGGCCGCCGATGTCCAGCCGCATGATTTCGACACCGACCATCCGCGCGTCTCTTACGTGAAGGATGGCAAAGCAGGCGAGATCATCTGCGACTTCATCGCGGGCTGCGACGGTTTCCACGGCGTCAGCCGCGCCAGCGTGCCGGCTTCCGCCATCAAGACCTATGAGCGGGTGTATCCGTTCGGCTGGCTCGGCATCCTCTCGGAGACCCCTCCGGTTTCGCACGAGCTGATCTACAACAACCATGAGCGCGGCTTTGCGCTGTGCACGATGCGCTCGATGCACCGCAGCCGCTATTACGTGCAGTGTCCGCTCGACGACCATATCGACCAATGGTCCGACGAGCGGTTCTGGGACGAGCTGAAGCGGCGGCTCGACCAGAAGGCGGCGGACGAACTCGTCACCGGCCCCTCGATCGAAAAGAGCATCGCGCCGCTGCGCAGCTTCGTCGCCGAGCCGATGCGCTTCGGCCGGATGTTCCTGGCCGGCGACGCCTCGCATATCGTGCCGCCGACCGGCGCCAAGGGACTGAACCTCGCCGCCAGCGACGTGCACTACCTGTCGCAAGGCTTACGTGAATATTACGACGAGAGATCTTCCGCTGGCATCGATGGCTACTCCGCCAGAGCGCTGGCGCGGGTCTGGAAAGCGGTGCGCTTCTCCTGGTGGATGACCTCGATGCTGCACAAATTCCCCGATCAGGGCGAATTCGGTGCACGTATCCAGCTCGCCGAGATGGACTATCTCGTCAGCTCCAAGGCGGCGTCGACATCGCTGTCGGAGAATTACGTCGGCCTGCCGTTGTAGAATCGTGGAATCGTAGGGTGGGCAAAGCGCAGCGTGCCCACCTTTGCGAACGGAGTGCTGATGGTGGGCACGCTGCGCTTTGCCCACCCTACGGGACCGCGCTGACGACGGAGTGTGTTTCAAACATCCGCGCAGATGTCGTTTAAAACTTTGTATGCGGTGAAACTGTCATCGACATCGCGTTCAATGGCGCCGAGATCACCAGACATACGGGCCGACCATGAGCACCGATACTTCCGTCATTGCCGACATTCCGGAAGGCTTTGAGCCTCACTTCCGCAAGAGCCCGCTCACCGATCCCTGGGAGCCGCTTTATTCGAAGCGCACCGACAGGGCAGTGATCATGGGGCTCAGGCTCGCAAGGGCGCACACCAACTCGCGCGGTCTGATCCATGGTGGATTGATCGCTGCACTCGCCGACAACGCGATGGGCTATAGCTGCGCCCAAGTGATGGGCTGGACATCTTCGCTGGTGACGGTCTCGCTTGCGGTGGATTTCATTGGCACTGCCGAGATCGGGCAGTGGCTCGCGGTCGAGACCGACGTGATCAAGACCGGGAGCACGATCTGCTTTGCACAGAGCTTGGTGAAGGCGGACGACGTCATCATCGCGCGGGCGAGTGGGACGTTCCGGGTGATGCCGAAACGCGATGGCGCTCCGGTGAGTGGGTGATGCTGCGCCTTGCACCGTCATGGCGGGGCTTGTCCCGGGCATGACGGCGGGGTGCGCACGAGCCGTTACCCAAACCGCCAGTCGGCTGTCTCAGTCACCAGATCGACGAAGGTGCGCACCTTGGCCGAGAGCAGGCGCGAGGTCGGATAGACGATGTGGATCGGCAGCGGCGGCTGCTCGAATTTCGCCAGCACGATCCTGAGCCGCCCTGCCTTCAGCGAGGCAGCCGCTTGATAGGCGAGCACCCGCGTCAGCCCGCCGCCGGCTTCGGCGTATTGAATCGCGGCATCGGCGTTGTTCGATGAGAAGCGCGGACTCGGCGCGACGCGGACCTCCTGCCCTTCCTCGACAAAGCGCCAATCCGGCGCTGCCGACATGGCGCCGAACTGAATGGTGTCATGCGCTGATATCTCCGAGGGCCGCATCGGTTCGCCGCGGGCGCTCAGATATGCCTTCGACGCCACCACGATGCGCCGCATCTCGCCGACATGGCGGGCGACAAGCGTCGAATCCGGCAGATGCCCGATCCTGACGGCGAGATCGACGCCCTCCTCCACCAGATTGATCATGCGGTCGGACAGCCGGAGGTCGACGCCGACGTCGGGATAGCGCTTCAGATAGGCCGTCACCATGGGACTGACATGCAGGCGGCCGAAACCGGCCGGCGCCGAGATCACCAATCGCCCGGCCGGGCGTGTGCGCTCGCCCTCGACGGCCTCCTCGGCCTCTTCGAGATCGGCAAGGATGCGGCGGGCGCGCTCCAGATAGCGCGAGCCCGCATCGGTCAGGGTCACGGACCGCGTGGTCCGCTGCAACAGCCGCGCACCAAGCCGCTCCTCCAGCGCGGCGATCAGCCGGGTCACGGCCGACGGCGACAGCCCGAGCTTTCGAGCCGCAGGCGCAAACCCCTGCAGATCGGCCACGGCGACGAAGGCCTGCATAGCATCAATGCGGTCCATCGCATTATTGCATAAACCGCAACAGTGAAGTGTCAATCGCCTTGATTGTTCAACTGAGGGAACCATCCCATTTTGTCCGGTGAAAGGACGCTTTGGCGCTCCACGCCGGGAGGTTCAAATGTCAGACACTCAGATCTATCCGAGCGACGTCGCCTTCACGCCTGCGGTGAAGGCGATCCAGGCGCGCAAAGGTTCGCGCGAGGCCTATGCTCAGGCCGAACGGCGCGGCTGGCGCACCGAGATCGACGAGAACCTGGCAGCCTTCCTGGCCAACACCAACAGCTTCTATTTCGCGACCGCGTCTGCCGACGGCCAGCCCTATATCCAGCACCGCGGCGGACCGAAGGGATTCATCAAGGTCCTGGACGCCAGTACCATCGCGTTCGCCGACTTCAGCGGCAACCGGCAGTACATCACCCAAGGCAATTTGTCGGAAAATCCGAAGGCGTATATTTTCGTGATGGATTACGCGCATCGCAGACGCGTCAAGCTCTGGGGAGAAGCGCGCGTGGTCGACGACGACCCGGCGCTGACACAATCACTGATGCCCAAGGATTACAGGGCGCGTCCCGAGCAGGTGATCCTGTTCAAGATATCGGCTTGGGACACCAACTGTCCGCAGCACATCCCGCAGAAATTCGATGCCGCCGATGTCGCTGCGGCACTCGCCGCACGCGACGCACGGATCGCCGAGCTCGAAGCGGAGCTGGCTGCATTGAGGCGCCAGCCGCAGCCTGCGACATCATCTTAGGCGAACTGATCTCAGGCCGCTTCGCGCACGGGCGACCAGGCGAATTCTGGATAATATTGCCCCATCATCCGGTCGACATAGTCGGTGAGATTGCTGAACTTCTCGGTCCGCGCGCGTAGCGGCGAATCGAAAAACGGGGTCAGGATTCCCGCAAGCGCCCCGAACGCGGTGGCATCCGTGCCGCACGGCGTATCGCCCATCAAATACGGCTTGTCGCCGAGCTGCACGGAAAGCGCAATTAGCGATCGGATGGCGAGGTCGATGTCGTCGTCGGGCGCATGGCGGCCAAGGCCAGACAGGAGATAATTCTCGGCGACCCGGAATTGAGCATCCTCACGTAGTTTCTCGCGCATGTGTTCCGGCGCGCCGTCGAAGAAATGTGCCGGCCCCTTGGCAAAATTGGTTTCATCGACCCAGCGAGCGCCGATCAAAGCCCAATAGACATGGTGCTCGATCATCCGTTCGAAGGCCCAGGCCTGCGCGCGCGCCTGCAAGCTCAAGGGCGCATCGAAGTCGAAGCCGTATTTGCCTTCGATATGCGCGCGGATGAAAGTGGAATCGGCGATGGTCTCCGCTTCGTCACGGATATAGGGCAACTGCCCCTTGGGCGAACTCGGCGGCATCGCCTTCTCCTTGCAATAGGCAAGCCCGGCCATTTTCAATTGGACCTCGGTCTTGGTCACGAACGGGCTGATTTCCGGCAAGCCGAACCCCGGACCGAAGCCATGGAGAATGATCATAGAAGCCTCCCAATTTCCAAAAAACGATGCCGAGCCTAGCGGCCCCCTGCTGCCACCATGGTGTCAGCAGGGGTAAAATGGGTCGCCAAGCGAACCCGTTTCACGAGGCGGCGGCCCCGGAAAACCAGATGCTTTCCGATGGCCGTGAACAGGGCCGCGATCGAACGCAGGGCCAGTTCGATCAGCGCCCAACGGAGATCGGAGGAGACGGTGTGGATCGTGACGAGCTGTTCCAACGCAAAGGTTTGGGCTCGCCTGAACCTTTCAAGACGGCTATCGAAGCCGCCCGTATCAAGACGATTCAGCATGGACAAATTCCCTTCAGTTGAGATGTTGTCCCGTTATAACCACCCCCTGCTGCCAACATCCTGTCAGCAGCGGCGAGGCCGACCTTGAGAAAATCGACGGCCCGGAACTAGCCAAGAGACCAGGCAAAGAGACCGACTATGAGACGCGCCGACCGGCTGTTTCAGATCATCCAGGTGCTTCGGCGCACCCGCAAACCGCTGACCGCGGACGCGATCGCCGCCGAGCTCGAGACATCCAAGCGCACGATCTATCGCGACATCGCGACCCTGATCGAGCAGCGCGTGCCGATTCGCGGCGAAGCCGGCATGGGCTATATCCTGGAAAAGGGATTCGACCTGCCCCCCCTGATGCTGACACCCGACGAGATCGAGGCCTGCGTGCTCGGCGCGAGCTGGGTCACGGGCCACGCCGATCCGGCGCTGGCGCGCGCCGCACAGGATCTGATGGCCAAGATCGCCGATACGGTGCCGGAA
This sequence comes from Bradyrhizobium sp. LeoB3, assembly GCF_055456055.1. NCBI lineage: Bacteria > Pseudomonadati > Pseudomonadota > Alphaproteobacteria > Hyphomicrobiales > Nitrobacteraceae > Bradyrhizobium > Bradyrhizobium sp. LeoB3. The sequence continues at coordinate 71,911 of NZ_JBVBEF010000035.1, read as the reverse complement.
CGGTTGCGGCCGTTCGTACTCGAACCCGCAAGCCGCGCCCGCTGGGCGCGGAACCAGGAACCCGACCGCATCGACATGGTGCGGACACGCTCGCAGATCCACGACGGCAAGAAGATCACGCTCAACTATCGCGACGAACATGGCCGCGACACCGAACGCACGATCTGGCCGATCGCGGTCGGCTATCACGAGGCGGTGCGCATCCTGGCGGCGTGGTGCGAGCTGCGGAAGGATTTCCGCAGTTTCCGCACCGACCGCGTGCAGGGCGCGGTCTATCATGACGAGAAATACCCTGAAAGGCGCGACCTGTTGCGGGCGCGCTGGCGCCGCAGCCTGGTCTGGGAAGCGCCGAAGGACGTCTGATGGCGATCGAAAATGCGACCGAGAATCCCTGCCAGGGTTGCGGCGCGTGCTGCTTCTACTCGGAGAACTGGCCCCGCTTCACCACCGAGGACGACGCGGAGCTCGACTTGATCCCGCTGGAATACGTCAATGCAAGGCAATCCGGCATGCGCTGCGACGGCGACCGCTGCTCGGCGCTGTCGGGCAAGATCGGCGTGGCCACGAGCTGCGCGATCTATCCGATACGGCCCGAGGTCTGCCGCACCTGCATGCCCGGCGATGCCGAATGCGCGATGGCGCGACGCCGGCACGGACTTCCGGCGTTGGCAGTTGAATCGTAGCCCGGATGGGGCAGGAGTCCCTCATGGTGAGGAGCGCGTCTTCGCGCGTCTCGAACCGTGAGGCCCCGATCTCGCCCGCAGCCCATCCCTCGAGACGCCGCTTTGCGGCTCCTCGGGATAAGGGAGAGTTCGTGGTCCCGTATAGGGCCTAGGCAGTCACAGTCTCCGCAACCTCTTCCTCGTCGAGATCGTCGACGATCGGCGCGAAGGTCGCGAGCGGCTTAGTCGACAGCGTGATCGGCTTGCGGCCGCCATGCGAGGGCGCTGCCGAGCGGGCCGGCTGGCGGGACAGTTTATAAAGGTTGTTGCCGACGTGGCCGCCGAAATAAGCGAGCTCGCGTTCGCTGCAGCTTGCGGCGATCGCCACTGCCAGCGAATGCAGATGATGGCGGCGATAGCAGAACAGCGCCAGCATGGCCCGGACATCGGACGAGACGCTTTCGACGAGGGCCTGGAGGCCGGCAGGATTGGCGCGGTACATCTGTCCGAGCAGCTCCTCGCGGACCGGGCAAACGTCGTTCTCGAAGGCGTTGCGGCTTGAAAACATTGCAGTTCTCCCTGGTCCGGAAGATGCCGTGCAATTCTCTAACGAAGGGTTAACCACGGGTGCCAGTAGTCGTCCGGGGTGATTGCGATTTTTGAGCGAATCAGAAACGCGCACGTCATTCCGGAGCGATGCGAAGCATCGAGCCCGGGAATCCATTTCTCGGCCTGCGCGTGCGGCGTAATGGATTCTCGCGCGGAGCCCGCCCCGGAATGACGGAGAGAATTGGGCTCAGTTCGCGGCCATAAAGATCGCAAGGCCGAAGCCGGTCAGGTGATGCAGCGCCTGATCGACGCCGATCAGTGACCAGAACCAGGGGTGCTCGGTCGTGACGCCGAAGGTCGAGGTGGTGATTCCCTTGGCGCGATCCACCGCAAGGTGGATGAAGAAATCGATGAAGGCGACGAACCAGAATCTCGGCGCGATCACCAGGATCACGAGCAGCGAGGTCGCGAGGTGCACGAGACAATGCGCAAACAAGGGCAGCGCCCAGCCGGTCTTCTGATCCTTGCCGATCGCCATCCAGGAAGTCTGCAGAAAGAAGTCCGCCACGATGTGCTTGGCGGTCAGCAGCAGCATCCATCCTACCAGTGCAGCAACCGGGACCGACGACGACATGGATGGAAACGACAAAGCTGACGCCCTTCGCTGCGACTGATGGAAAATGATGGAGAGAAACCGGACCTGGGCGTCAGCGCAACTTTTTCTTAAACCCGCAATATTCAAAACTTGCGGCCATTTATGGCATCTCCCGCGCCCGAATGCACCTCTGGGTCCTCCGAAATTCATATGGTGTGGCCCTACGGCGATAGTGCTGCGGCATCGTCGCGCAGGCCACAAAGGTTAACAGTCGACGGCGATCCGTAGTCGGGACAAAGCCGGACATCGTTCAGCCGCGCGGCATCGCCCGCCCAATACGATCGCAACCGCCTGAACGCGATGGAGTTGGGTTGGAACAAAAAATACAGCAAAATCAAATAGATATATGTTTCACAAACAGAGCAGGTGAAACGGGCATTTCAAGAAGATTGCGAACCGCGACTGGCGTCGCGGCGCGACGATCGGCTGCCGGGCCAGAGCGTCACCCCTCCCGCTCCAGGCGTCGGCAAGCGTCAAGCGATCACCGACCGGGCGGCATCACTCGGTGGCGTCGAGCTGACGGCCTTCGCGCTCCATATGCAGATAGTTGGCGTTGAACAGGCCGGCATTCATCAGGCGCCGAAGATCCGGCACGACAAGCGTCCTGCCTTTCAATACGATCAGATTCGCCGAACGCAATTCCTGCAGGGTGCGGTTGACATGCACCTTGGACAGCCCGCTGGCGTCGGCGAGATCGGCCTGCGTCAGGGGGAAGTCGCAACCGTCGCCGTTGGTGAGACCGGCAAGGCGTAGGCGGAAGAAGAGCTCGCACAAAAGATGCGCCATGCGCTCCAGGGCCGTGCGCTGACCCAGGTTCAACGTCCATTCGCGCTGGATCGCGGCATCAACCAGGCTTTCCCACCAGAGCGCCGTCACGATGCGCGGATATCCGACGCTGATCTCCTCGAAGAAATCGCGCGACAGGTCGGCGATGGTGCAGTCCGTGATCGAGCCGATCGAATGGTCCATCTCGCGCAGGATGAAGACGTTGAGATCGCAGCTATCGCCCGGCAGGAAAAAGGACACCACCTGCCGTCGCCCATCCTCCAACTGCTTGTAGCGGCATGCCCAGCCGGCAACGACCAATTGCACGTCCTTGGGCCTCTCGCCCTCGCGCACGATATCGACCCTGGGACCGAACTTGCGCAGCCGTTCCGATGCCGCGCGGGTGAGGTACGCGCGATCGGCCGACGACAGCCGCACAAACTGCTCAAGCTTACGAACGAGTGGACTCAAAGGAACAGTCTCCCCGCTAATAAGTCGAGTAAGGATAGGACCGTTTTCAATAACCTATGTTATTCCCTCTCAAGTAGCCAATCATATATCATACTCTATCAGGTTGTAGCTAGTGACGCCTAAAATGCGAGTTTCTTCAATGACCCCAGCACATGTTAATGCGCGGGCGGAACCCTCTCCGTGACAATCGCTGTTGGTGCAGTCGGGGAAAAGTGATGCAGGAATACCGGGCCTATCTGTTGGGAAGCGACGGCCACATTCGGAAGCAAATGGAGCTGGAAAGCGAGACCGACGACGAGGCTGTCGCCAGGGCACGCCAGCACTTCAATGGCGGGACGGTCGAGGTCTGGCAGGGGGTGCGCATCGTCGCCAAACTTGACGATGGCTCCCGAGATGGCTCCCGATAAGTGGACCCCTTCGTGTCAGGCCGTCGCCACGCGCAGCCTCGCAAGAAAGCCATGCGCGTCCTTCTATCCCGTCGGCGCGTCGCCGCTGTCGTCGGGGCCCATGCCCGACCCCGGCGTCTTGTTGTCGTCGGTGAGCTTGGGATCGCGGGTCGCCTCCTTCGAGACCGAATGCTTCGGATCCGTCTTGTGAACGGTCTGAGCGCGACGCTTGTCGGCAGGCTGCTCCTCGCCCTTGTTGTCCCTGACGATACCCTGATCCGAACGCGTCATCGGCTGCTTCCCTGATATCTCGACGGCCCCGACGATCTCTTTCGCCGGGGCCTGTCATCGGAGTGCTTCCGCCATCCTCCGGGGACGGATAGCGGAAGCAACAGGCTTACGCCCGACTGCTGCAAACGTTCCAGTCGCCGGAGATTTGCATCTTTGGTTTGATCGGCTTTCATAGGTTAAGGACGCTGTCGAGGCGTCAGACTAGCTTCGCTTCCAGATCGGAGGCGGCATGAAGAAGAAGCGAAACAGATCGCGGCCGACCGAGCCATTCGAGGTCCGTTTAGAGAAATTCGCCCGCGATGCTCGCGCCGCTGCGCGCCGGTTGCCGCTTGGCCGCGAGCGCGATGCGTTAATGAAGAAAGCCCGGCAGACCGAGAATGTCCTCGATGTCAGCGCCATGCTGAGCGTCCGCCATGTCGATGCGACCAATGAGAGGTGAGATCAGGGAGGGGCAAATGATCGAGAGCAAATTTGATTCGAAGACCTTGGCAATCATGAACGCCGCCTTGGATCGGATCTGTGAGCAAACGCAGCATGGCGAACGGCACTCGGTTCGCAAGAGAATCGCGAGACGAATCATCAGATCCGCCGAGGGCGGCAAGACCACGCTGACGGAACTGATCGCCGCGGGCAAGCGGTCGCTCAGCAATCTGGCTCCCGCCGCGAAATAACGGCTTTCGCAGGAACACAACCCGCCTGCCGGTTCTTGTTACCCAAACAAGAAAGGCAGCAACCATGCGAGTGGCGATCATCCTTGCCTTGCTCGCGATTCTGGCGGCCGTTGGCGTCTTCGCCTATGAGGGACTCACAATGCCGGGTGCCGCGATGCCCGGCCAAGGCTATGCAGCCATGGCGATCGGCATCGTGTTCTCCGTTGTCATCGGCGTCGGCCTGATGGCACTCCTGTTCTACTCGAGCCGCCGCGGCTATGACGAACCGCCGAAACTGTCCTCGCGCGAGGACGGCCCGCGATAAAGCATGATCCGGAAAAGTGGGCACCGGTTTTCCGAAAGAGATCATGCTCAGATAAATCGAACGATCACCCGGCTGCTGCGCTGGCTTCGGCAGGCAGACGGGCCCGGATTTCCGCGATCTTGCGCTTCAGCGCCGCCTGGCGCGGATCGGGCATCGCTGCCGCGCGTGCCTCCGCAATGGCCCCGGCGAGATCAGGCAGGGCGAGCACACCATCGAAGGTCGGCTTGGCGAGGTCGTCGATGATCGTGTGCCAGTCGGCGAGCCCGTGGCGGTAGCTCGCGCCGTAGCCTTCGATCATCGTCGCCGTCCGGATGACAGCGAGGGCTGCCGCGGGCTGTTTGGCCAGGCTGCGGTTGATCATATGCAGCCAGCGCTCCACCCAGACCCGCTCCTTGGCGTAGCGAATCGAGAACAGGCGCCAGCGCTTGAGGCCGGCCTCAAGCTTCAGGCGGCGGATGCTGAAGCGGTTCTTGGTGGAGAAGCGGACTTTGACCGTCCTTCGTGCCCAGCCCAGCCGCTCCAGGATATCGAGCACCGGCTCGGCGATCGCCGCAGGCAGAGCGTCAACCAGTTCGTCGAACCGGAATCTCCTGATATCCACCGATCCGGCCTGCGCACCCTTGTCGCCGAGCTCGAGCAGTTTCAATTGCGCGATCCGGATCGGATCCTCATAGGCCATGCGCTGCATCATCAACTGCGCGATCTCGGCAAGCATCGCTTCGTCGACGTCGTGCCTACCGACGAAGCGCCGCAAGCGGTCGACATAGAGCTGCGCATAGCCGGCGCTCTGATAGTCGATCAGCAGGTGGATGGCATCGCTCGCGACGGCTGCGACGCTCTCCGGCAATCCCTCGGGAAGCACTGGCTGCGTGTCGTCATCGTCGCCGAGGAAATCGGCGAACAGATAACGCAACGAGGACAGGATGCCATCGTCCGCCACGGTTGCACTCTCGCTCGTCATGCCGGCTTCGGCTCTACCGCCGCCACCTGCTGGGCCAGCCGCTGCTCCAGCGTATCGATATTCTGGAACAGCCGCGCACTGGCAAGCCTGAGGAAGTAGAAGCCGAAGGCCGGGTTCTGCACATAGAGCTGCTCGACCTGGTCGTAGCTCACCGAAAGGATGACGCCGCCCTGGACGCATTCCAGCGTCTGCGTGCGGACGTTGGACGGCGACAGCATGCCAAGCTCGCCGACAATGGCGCCGACCGGCAGCTCGATGCCGGACTCGACCAGGCGGAAGCGGCCGCTGACGATGTAGAACATGCTGTCGGCCTTCTCGTCCTTGTAGAACAGGACTTCGCCGGCGCTGCACTTGCGCTCGGTCATGAACGGCTTCAGCCATTCCATCGAGAGATCGCTGTTGACGGACTTCCTGACGTCGCGGACGAGCTGCAGCATCTGGTGCAGGCGATAGGTATTGACCAGCAGCATGACCACCTGGACCAGAATGACCAGATAATTATGGATCGGAATGGCTGTGATGATCAGGACAATGTTTGCGAGAATGCCGAAAACGCGCAAGGGAATCATTGTCCGCATCGTGGTGGTCGCGATCACGAAGATCGACGCGAACAACGTGCCGGCAGTCCCTGCGTGCTGAACAAGATGTGAGGTATCCATAGGAAACCAACCAATTTCTAAGCAGTGAATGTCGCCGCGATTTCTTAAATCCGGGGCCGCCCCGCACGGCAGCCTCTCCCTGATATACGGGAAATGTCGCTCTTTTGTTCGCGAATCTCACGACTTTGTCAGGCAAATCAGGTGCCGGCCAGGGCGCCTGGCATGCCCAGACGGGTGAGACCGAGGCGGAATGCAGCCATTTGCCAGTCGTCGTTGACGGGCTGGGCAAGGAAAGGCACCTTCCGGCAACCGGTGTGGATTACCACGTCCGCGAAGCAGCCAACAGGCCCGGCCTTGCCGAGACGACCGACGCCAAACCGGCGCGAGCTGGAGAACCAACAATGGAGCAAACCATGTCTGACGCGGCCGAGACCGCAACCCCGCCGCAGCTCGAGATTTCGGGCCCTCGCGCCACCATCCGCCTCAACCGTCCCAAGCACATGAACCGGCTGCAGGCGGAAGATCTGGTCGAGCTGGTGCGACTGTTCGACCGCGTCGAGGCCGATCCCGCCGTCCGCGTGCTGGTGCTGACCGGCACCGGCCGGGCCTTTTCCGCCGGCTACGATCTCAATTCGGTGGCGGCCCGCGCCGGTGCTGGCAGCGACGAGCCGAGCTCCGGTTCCGCGTTCGAGGGCGTGGCCAACCGGCTCGAAGATCTGCGGGTGCCCACGATCTGCCGGCTCAACGGCGGCGTCTATGGCGGCTCGACCGATCTGGCGCTTGCCTGCGACTTCCGCATCGGCGTCGACACCGCGGAGATGTTCATGCCGGCCGCAAAGCTCGGCCTGCATTATTACCCGAGCGGTATCAGGCGTTATGTGTCGCGGCTCGGCGTCAACAATGCCAAGATGCTGTTTCTGACCGGGCAGAAGATCAGCGCGGTGGAGATGCTGCGGATCGGCTATCTCACCGCCATGGTGCCCGAGGGCGAGCTGGACCATGAGGTCGACCGGCTCGCGAGCCTGCTGGCCGCCAACGCGCCTCGCGCGATGGCCGGCATGAAGCGCGCCATCAATGAATTCGCTCACGGCGAGTTCGACAAGGAAGCCGCCGACACCCGTCATCGCGAGAGCCTGCGCGGGACCGAGATCAAGGAAGGCATCAAGGCGCGCGCGGAGAAACGGCCGGCGAAGTTCTGAGCGTGGGCGCGCTGGTGCCGGCAAACGTCAGTGGCACGGATTGCGCAACCAGCCGGTCGAGGTCAGCGACTGGGGCGGCCGCACTTGGGTCCGCTGCACTTGGATCCGCTGCGCAGCTCTTTCACCGGATTCGCCCGGAGAAGGAGGTTAACCAAGTTTTAGCGCTAGCCATGTCGATGATCCGGCTGGGGCATCTGTGAACACCGAGGGAGAAGGTTCCTCCATGCTCAGAAACGGTACCTATGCAGCGTGGTTCAACACCTCGCTGGGCCAAGGCACCGGCATCGCCCATGTCGAAGACGGCAGGATCTGGGGTCATGACAGCATCACGACCTATAGCGGCTCCTGCGAAATCGACGGGGACCGCTTCACCGCCATCCTATCGATCAGAAGGCACACCGAAGGACATGCAACCGTCTTCGGCCCCGATGACCTTACGCTTCGGCTTGAAGGAACGTGCGCCGACAAATTGGGTCGTTACACAGCGACCGCGGAGCAGGTGCCGGGAGTGATCCTTGAAGGGACCCTAATTCTGAGCGAACCACAGCTGCCTGCACCGGAGCCGATCGGGCCGACACCAAAATTCGACCCTGACAAGCTACCGAAACCACCGACGCGCACCCGCTGATCGGTCGCGGGTTAAACGAGCCACGTCGAGATCACGGACTACTCATCCAGGAACGTCACGGCATCTGCGACGGTCGCCCTTGAGGTCCGATAGCTGTTCACCTTGTGGCTGTGATCGGCATAGCCGAAGGAGATGCCGCAGACGACGCGCCGGTCGTCGGGCAGGTTGAAGTGACGACGGATCAAGCCGGAATGGCGCGCCAACGCCGCCTGCGGGATGGTGCCGAGCCCAAGCGCTTGGGCGGCCAGCATGAAATTAGAGACATAGGCGCCGCAATCGATCGCGCCGTAAATGCCGAGCGGCTCGTTGGTGTGGATAACAGCGACATGCGGCGCGCCGAAGAAATTGTAGTTCTCCAGCGCCTGTTTTGCATACGCCGCCTTGTCGCCACGCGCGATGCCCAGCGTGTTGTAGAGCTGGAAGCCGCTTTCGCGGCGGCGCTCGAGATAGACCCCGACATATTCGCGCGGCGGCGTGAAGTCATGGTCGTCCTTGGCACCGGATGCCGCCTCGGCATAGATCGATTTGCGGAACCGTTCCTTGGCCTCGCCGCTCGCGATCAGGACCTGCCAGGGCTGGCTGTTGCACCAGGACGCGGTGCGCTGCGCCACGTTGAGCACATGCTCGATGATCTCCCGCGGCACTTCGCGCGGCAGGAAGGCGCGAACGGAGTAGCGCTCGTTGAGGAGCTCTTCGAGCACGCCGATGCGATCTTCCGTCGTGTAACGCGGGCTTGGCGTTTTCGCATCCATGGTCAGCGTCCTTTGGTTGGGATCTTGTTGAACGGCACGTCCTTGTCGACGCGGATATCACCGGGCAGACCGAGCACGCGTTCGGCGATGATGTTGCGCAAAATTTCATCGGTGCCGCCGGCGATCCGCATCGACGGTGAAGTGAGCAGCATCTGCTGGAACTGGCCGCTTGCCACTTCCTCCGAAGCGCCCGTGAGCGCGCCGGCGGCGCCTTCCAGGTCCATCGCGTAAGTCGCGATGTCCTGCAGCATGGTGCCCGCGACGAGCTTGCCGATCGAGTTCTCCGGTCCCGGCCGCTCGCCCTTGGAGAGCGAAGAGATCGCGCGGTGGCTGGTGTATTTCAGTCCGCTTGCCTTCACGGCCCAGCTCGCGAGCTTCGAGCGCACGGCGGGATCGTCGATCGCAAGCCCGTCCTCCGTCATCAAATTCGAGCAGAACTCGAACATTTCCGGAAAGCCGGTCGCAAGCCGCGCGCCGATCGACATACGCTCGTTCATCAAGGTGGTCAGCGAGACGTTCCAGCCGTCGCCGACCGCGCCAAGCCGCTGGCTGTCCGGGATCACGACGTCGGTGAAATAGACCTCGTTGAACTCCTGCATGCTATTGGCCTGCTTGATCGGGCGGACGTCGACGCCTTTGCTCTTCATGTCCAGGAAGAACATGGTGAGGCCCTTGTGCTTTGGCACGTTGGGATCGGTGCGCGTGATCAAAAGCCCGTAATCGGAATAGTGCGCGCCCGAGGTCCAGATCTTCTGGCCGTTGATGATCCAGTTGTCGCCCTGCTTTTCCGCGCGCGTGCGCAGCCCTGCGACGTCAGAGCCGCCGGCCGGCTCGGAGAAGAGCTGGCACCAGATCTCTTCGCCCGAAGCGAGCTTCGGCAGATAGCGGCGCTTATGCTCCTCGCTGCCATAGGCCATCACGGTTGGGCCGCACATGCCCTCGCCGATCTGGAACGGCTGGGTCAATTTGCCGTAGATGCCCTCTTCCTGCTGCCAGATCACCTTCTCGATCGGCGAAGCACCGCGGCCGCCATATTCCTTCGGCCAGTGCAGGCAGGCCCAGCCGGCCTCTGCCTTCTTCTTCTGCCAGGCCTTGCCGACGTCGACGATCTCGGCCTTCTCCAGCCGGATACGGCCGAGCGACGACCTTGACAGCTCCGCCTCATACTCCTTGGGCGCGTTGGCCTCGACCCATTTGCGCGCCTCGGCGCGGAAGGCGGCTTCCTCCGGGGTGTCGTCGAAGTTCATGGCGGATCTCTCAATCTCTATTCTTGTTCTCTATCAACCCTCATGGTGAGGAGGCGCGCAGCGCCGTCTCGAACCATGAGGCCCCAGGCGGGCCTGCATCCTTCGAGACGCCCGCTCCGCGGGCTCCTCAGGATGAGGGTCTAGGACCTTCCCTTCGTCGGTATCTGGTTGAACGGCACGTCCTTGTCGACCCTGATATCACCTGGCAATCCCAATACCCGTTCGGCGATGATGTTGCGCATGATCTCGTCGGTGCCGCCCTCGACGCGGGTGCCGGGCGCGCGCAGCAGCATCGCCTGGAACTTGCCGGCGAGTTCCGCATCCGTCCCGCTCAGCACGCCGGCGGCGCCCTGCAGGTCGAGCGCGTACATCGCGACTTCCTGGATCATCGATCCCGCCACCAATTTACCGATGGAATTCTCCGGGCCCGGTCGCTCGCCCTTCGACAGGGCCGAGATCGCGCGCATGCTGGTGTATTTCAACCCGCTCGCCTTCACCGCATAGTTTGCAAGCCTTGAACGAACACTGCGATCTTCGATCGCGGGGCCGTCCTCCAGCATCAAGCTGTTGCAGAACTCGAACAATTCCGGGAAACCGGTCGAGACGCCGGCGCCGATCGACATGCGCTCATTCATCAGCGTGGTCAGCGAGACATTCCAGCCGTCATTGACTTCGCCGAGCCGCTGATGATCGGGGATCCTGACGTCGGTGAAATAGACCTCGTTGAAGTCGGATTGCCCGCTCGCCTGCTTGATCGGCCTGACTTCGACGCCCGGGCTCTTCATGTCCAGGAAGAACATCGTCAGGCCCTTGTGCTTGGGCACGGTCGGATCGGTGCGGGTCAGCAGGATGCCGTAGTCGGAATAATGCGCGCCCGACGTCCAGATCTTCTGGCCGTTGATGATCCACTCGTCGCCCTTCTTCTCCGCACGGGTACGAAGCCCCGCGACGTCGGACCCGCCTGCGGGCTCGGAGAAGAGCTGGCACCAGATCTTTTCGCCCGAGGCCAGCGGCGGCAGATAGTGGCGCTTATGCTCCTCGCGGGCGAACGCCATCATGGTCGGGCCGCACATGCCGTGGCCGATGATGAACATCGCGCTGAGCCTGCCGAACGGACCCTCCTCCTGCTGCCAGATCACGCGCTCGATCGGCGAGGCGCCACGGCCGCCATATTCCTTCGGCCAGTGCAGACAGGCCCAGCCGGCATCCGCCTTCTTCTTCTGCCAGGCCTTTGCGACCTCGAGGATGTTGGCATTCTTGAGCTGGACGCGGCCGAGCGAGGATTTGCGCAGCTCTTCCTCATATTGCTTCGGCGCGTTCGCCGCGATCCAGGCTCTCGCCTCGGCGCGGAACGCGGCTTCCTGCGGGGTGTCGTCGAAATTCATGTTCTAAAATCCTCGGCCGTGTTTCGTAGCGTCGTAGGATGGGTAGAGCGCAGCGAAACCCATCATTTGCCGCCACTGGTTTGATGGGTTTCGCTTCGCTCTGCCCATCCTACGGTCTTACAACTTAGGCCGCCGCGTTCTTCTTGCGCATGCGGTCGATCAGGGCGTCCTCCCAATAACAGAGGCTGCCGAGGCCGAGCGCGGTGGCATTGGCGCGGCGGTAGTACATGTGGCAGTCGAACTCCCAGGTGAAACCCATGCCGCCATGGACCTGGATGTTGTTCTTGGCGCAGTGCTGGAACGCCTGCGTCGCGCTGATCCGCGCCGCGGCGGCCGCTTCCGGCAACTCCGCGGCGTTGGTCGAGAGCGCCCAGGCGCCGTAGTAGCAATTGGAACGCGCCAGCGTCGCCGAGACATACATGTCGGCGAGGATGTGCTTGACCGCCTGGAACGAGCCGATCGGCCGGCCGAAGGCGATGCGATCGAGCGCGTAATCACGCCCCATCTCCAGCGCGCGGTCGGCGCCGCCGACCTGCTCGAAGGCCAGCAGCACCGCCGCGCGGTCGAGCACTTGCGTGATGATGCCCCAGCCTTCGCCGGTGGCGCCGAGCGGCTCGGCCTTGGCGTTGGTGAAAGTGAGCTCCGCCTGGCCGCGGGTCGGATCGAGATTGGTCAATTCCTTGACCTCGACGCCGCTCCCCTTGAGATCGACGAGGAACAGCGAGATATCGGCATCACGTCCGGTCGAGCCGGTGCGCGCGGCCACCACGGCGAAATCGGCGATGGCGCCGTCCGGCACCGGCTTCTTGGTGCCGTTGAGCGCTGCGCCCGCCGCGGTGAGCTTGATCGCCTTCGGCGACGGATTGCCCTTGCCCTCGAACAGCGCCAGCGTGCCGACGGCTTCGCCTGCGGCGATCTTCGGCAGCCATTTCTGCTTCTGCGCATCGCTGCCGGCGAGCATCAAGGCTTCGGCCGCCAGATACACGGTCGAAGAGAACGGCACCGGCGCCAGCGCCCGGCCCATCTCCTCCGCGATCACGCAGAGCTCAAGATGACCCGCGCCGGCGCCGCCGAACTGTTCGGGGATCGCGACGCCGAGAAAGCCCATCTCGGCGAGGCCCTTCCAGAGTTCCTTGTCGTAGGCGGCCTTGCCATCGAGCACCGCGCGCACCGCTTTCGGCGGACATCGCTCGCTAAGGAATTTCCGCGCCTCGTCGCGCATCTGCTTCTGTTCGTCGGAGAAATCGAAATTCATGGCGTTTCACTCGGGTTGATGATGCGTAGCCAAGGAACTGTCATTCCGGGGCGCGCGAAGCGCGAACCCGGAATCCATCGGGCCACGCGCGCAAGCGGAGAAATGGATTCCGGGTTCGCCGCTGCGCGGCGCCCCGGAATGACGAGTGGCGAGAGTTGATTTTCATTGCAGCACGATCACATCTGCGTCGGGTGTGTCGGCATAGAGCTTTTCCACCAGCGCCGTGCGGCGTTCGAGGCCGGCGCGCTGGTTGATGTAGCCCTTGTCGGTGAGTTCGTTGCCGTCGATCGAAGGCGGCTCGACCATCAGCATCGCGCGCGAGATGCGCCGGCTGCTGGCGCCGGCGACGGACGCATTGTGCGCCTCCAGCCCGCGCCTGAAACAGGCGATCACCTCGGGATGCTTCACAGCGTCTTCGAAGGTAGCGTTGGGATCGCCGATGAGCTGCCGGCAGGCATGAAGATTGGGCCAGGCGAGCAGGCCGATGAAGGGGCGATCCTGCCCGGCCACCAGCGCGTCGTGCACGACAGGCGTTGCCGCCGCGATCGCATCGGTGCGGAGCGAGCCGACATGCACGAAGGTGCCGGTCGTGAGCTTGAAATCCTCGACTACGCGACCGGCGAAGATGATGCCCTGCACGGGATCCTCGGGGTCGACGAACACGCCGGCATCGCCGATGCAGTAGAAGCCTTCTTCGTCGAACACCGATCTGGTGAGTTCGGGTTGGCCGAAATAGCCGGGCGTGACGTTGACGCCGCGCAGACGCAACTCATATTTCGCGCCGCACGGCACCATCTTCAGTTCAACGCCGGGGAACGGCAGTCCGATCAGGCCGACGCGCTCGGTGTCCCAATAAGTGCCGGTCGAGGTCGGCGCGGTCTCGGTCGATCCCCAGCCGGTATAGAACACGATGCGCTCGCCGGTGGAGCGCACCGCCAGCGCCTGCATGCGATCGTAGAGATCATCAGGCAGTCGCGCACCGCCATAGGCCATCACCGAGAGATTCCGGAAGAAGCTGCGGCACAGCACGTCGTCCTTTTCCATCGCGGATGCCAGCGCGGCATAGCCGGCGGGGACGTTGGCGTAATAGGTCGGCGAGATCTCGCGCAGGTTACGGATGGTCTCGTCGAACTGGCCCGGCATCGGCCGGCCGTCGTCGATATAGAGCGTGCCGCCATCGATCAGCACCGGGTTGAACAGCGAATTACCGCCCATGGTGTGATTCCAGGGCATCCAGTCCAGAAAAGTCGCGAGCGGACCATTGGGATCGCGCGGCCGCACCTGCATCATCATCGCGGCATTGGCGCACATCATCTCCTGGGTGTTGATGACGGCCTTGGGCATGCCGGTCGAGCCCGAGGTGAACAATAGCTTGCCCACGGTCTGTGGCGTGATCTGCGCGATCGACGCTTCGACATCGTCCGTCACCGGCGTTGCCGCCAGCTCGGCGAAACTGACGCTCTTGATGCCATCGCAAGGGCGAGCGACGTGAACGACGGTGACGCCATCAAGATCAAGCGCGCGCAGCGCCTTCTCGAAGGTGGGGCCATCCTGCACCATGATCACGGCCGGCTTGACCAGGTCGAACAAATATTTGAGCTTGAGATGATCCTGGCTCATCAGCGAATAGGCTGGCGACACAGGCGCCGCCGGCAGCCGCGCCTGCATCGCCGCCTGTGTCATCAGCGCGTGCTCGATTGAATTGCCTGATAGGATCGTGACCGGACGTCCGGCATCGAGCTTCAGATTGAGCAGGCCTTGCGTGAGCGCATCCACCGTGCGCTTGGCCTCGGCGTAGGACAGGTTGCGCCATTGCCGCTCGGGGCCGGTGCGCTGGGCGAGCCAGGTCCGCTCCGGTGCCTGCTTCGCCCATTTCGCGAGCGAAGCTGGAATATGCTTCTCGTAGGGGCTGAGCGGAATGCGCGACTTCAGAACGATCGCGCCGTCGTCTCGACGCTCGATCGCGATGTCGCGCGGCAGCCATTCGATCTTGCGAAAGCCCGGCTTTTCCAGCACCGCGGCTGCACTCCCACTCATTTTGCGTCTCCCGGAATTTCTTGTCCTTTGCGGATCTTTGTTGCTATCGCCTGATATACACAGGCTTTCGTTTTTCGAGAAAGGCCCTGATACCTTCCGCAAAATCTTCCGAACGGCTGCACAGGACCTGGTTGCGGTCCTCCATCGCGATGACAGCTTCCAGCGATCCGGCATCGACGCTCATGTTGAGGCATTCCTTCGAGAGCCGCAGGCCCACGGGCGACGCCGTCAGCATCGCCTCGATATAAGGCTCGGCGGCCGCATCAAGCCTGCCCTCTTCCACCACCTCGGAGACAAGGCCGACCGCGAGCGCGCGCTCCGCACCAATGAAGCGGCCGGTGAGGATCAGTTCGGACGCAACGGAGACACCGACGAGGCGCGGCAGGAAATAGCTGGTGCCGATATCGCAGCCACCAAGGCCGAGCTTGACGAAAGCGCAATTCATTCGCGCCGATCTGGTCGCGATGCGGATATCGGAAGCGAGCGCCAGCGCGAAGCCGCCGCCGGCGGCCGCGCCCTGGATCAGCGCAATGATCGGCTGCGGACAACGCCGCATCAGCATCACGATGTCAGCGATGCGCCGCTGCGAGTCCAGCGACTCGGTGACCCCAGGCGGCTCCTGCTGCCCGGCGCGACGCCGCATCGCATGCTTGAGGTCAAGGCCGGCGCAGAAATTCTCACCCGCGCCTTTCAGCACCACGACACGCGTGTCGCGGTTGCGCTGCAGGCCCTGGAAGTAGACATTCAGCGCATCGATCAGCGAGGGATCGAGCGCGTTCAGGCTCTCGGGGCGATTGAGCGTCACCCGATCGACGCCGTCGTGATGTTCGATCAGAAGCGGTTGCGACACGCTTAACTCCTGCTTCACCCGAACGCGATGCCAGTTACTGCGCCCTCTCCCCTTGTGGGAGAGGGCTACGCCGGCACCAGCCGTGCATTCGATACGGTGAGCGGTTGCCAGCCGGAGAACCCCTCATCCGTCGCGGATTTCATCCGCGCCACCTTCTCCCACAAGGGGAGAAGGGAAGCCTACCGCGGGGCCATGCGGATGGCGCCGTCGAGACGGATGGTTTCGCCGTTGAGCATTGCGTTCTCGACGATATGCACCGCGAGCGCACCATATTCGTCGGGCTCGCCGAGGCGGGCCGGATGCGGCACCTGGGCGCCGAGGCTCTTGCGCGCCTCCTCGTTCAGACCCATCAGCAGCGGCGTGAAGAAGATGCCGGGCGCGATGGTGTTGACGCGGATCTTCAGGCTGGCGAGGTCGCGCGCCGCCGGCAAGGTCAGGCCGACGATGCCGCCCTTCGAGGCGGAATAGGCGATCTGGCCGATCTGGCCTTCATAGGCTGCGACCGAGGCGGTGTTGACGACGACGCCGCGCTCTTCGCCGATCGGCTGCGCCGTGGCGAGCCGCTCCGCGAACAGGCGCAACACGTTGAAGGTGCCGATCAGGTTGACATTGATGATGCGCGTGAACTTCTCCAGCGGATAGACGCCGTCCTTGCCGACGATGCGCTGCGAGCCGCCGATACCGGCGCAGTTCATCAGCACGCGCGCGATACCGTGCGCGGCTTCCGCCTTGGCGATCGCGGCCTTCACCTGCTCCTCGCTGGTGACGTCGGCATGAAGCGCGACGCCCTTCACCTCCGCCGCGACCTTCTCGGCATTTTCCTTGTTCTGGTCGAGCACGCCGATCTTGGCGCCTTTGGCGGCCATGGCGCGCGCGGTGGCGGCTCCTAAGCCGGAGCCACCGCCGGTGATGAGAACAGCAACGTCTTTCAACTGCATGGGTAAAACCTTTCCTTGGGCGTTTCTTTCTCTAGACTTGGGACTTCCAGAACTCGAAGGTCACTCGGCTGCAGCACTTTGCTTTGAAGGGTTGAGCATGCCGCCGAAGATCAGCGCCTCCATATGCTTGATGTATTCACGGCAAACGTCGTCGGTGACCGGGCCGACGCCGGTCGCGCGCGACATCGCGTGGCGGCCGAAGAACAGGTGATCGCAGGCGCCGATCAGGCTGGTGTAGAACAGCACCGGATCGACCTCGCGAAATTCCCCGGCTCGCACGCCTTCGTCGAGCAGGCGGCGATGGAAATCCAGCAGCGGCGCGATGAAGAATTTTGACACTTCGTCGGCGGCCTCCGGGCTGCTCTCGTGCAGGAGATAATGGATCAGCCGGTTCATATAGGGGAACTGGTGATAGGCGCGGATGATGCCAGCGATGTGCAGCCGCAGCTTGGCGGTCGGCGCGATCGGCTGCGCGACCAGATATTCGAGCTGCGACATCTCGGTTGCGGCATCGCGCGCGAGCAGCGCCAGCAATAGCCCGTCCTTGTTCCCGAAATGATATTTCACCAGCGCGGCGTTGACGCCGGACTTCTGGGCAATGTCGGACAGCGACACGTCGATCGAAGCGCGCTCGATCATCAATTCGCTCGCGGCGACCAATAGCTTTTCCGCCGTGGCGTTTCTGCCCGTCGGAAGGCGCGTTGGTATACTGGTATTTAGCTGTGCTGCCATCTTCCCTGCCGGAACGTCCGCCGGGCAGATAACCCGATGCCGCGCCCGACCTCAAGAGTTAATTGATTGATTGACTAAATCCGTAGCCGCCCTTTTAATCCCGCCATCTTTGAAACGCCCATCCAGAACACTTAAGGGAGACTAAGCATGGCCGAGGCCTATATCGTCGCCGCTGCTCGCACCGCCGGCGGCCGCAAGGGGGGACGTCTTGCCGGCTGGCATCCGGCCGACCTGGCCGCGACCGTTCTGGACGCGCTGGTCGAACGTTCCGGCGCCGATCCCGCCCTGGTCGAGGACGTGATCATGGGCTGCGTGATGCAGGCCGGCGAGCAATCCAACAACATCGCGCGCAACGCGGTGATGGCCTCCAAGCTGCCGGAAAGCGTGCCCGGCACCTCGATCGACCGGCAATGCGGTTCCTCGCAGCAGGCGCTGCATTTCGCGGCGCAGGCCGTGATGTCCGGCTCGATGGACATCGTGATCGCCGCCGGTGTGGAATCGATGACACGGGTGCCGATGGGCCTTGCCTCGTCGCTGCCGCAGAAGAACGGTTTCGGCTACTACAAGAGCCCGAACATCGAGAAGCGCTATCCCAACATCATGTTCAGCCAGTTCACCGGCGCGGAGATGATGGCGGAGAAATACGGCCTCTCCAAAGACGAGCTGGATGAGTATTCCTATAACAGCCACCAGCGCGCGATTGCGGCAACCCAGGCCGGCCACTTCAAGGACGAGATCGTGCCGGTGCAGATCACCCGCGCCGACGGCACCACCGATACCCATCACATCGACGAAGGCATCCGCTTCGATGCCAGCCGCGAGGGCATCAAGGGCGTCAAGCTGATCGCCGAGAACGGCAAGCTGACGGCGGCGAGCTCGAGCCAGATCTGCGACGGCGCCTCCGGCGTGCTCGTCGTCAACGAAAAGGGGCTGAAGCAGCTCGGCGTCAAGCCGATGGCGCGCATCCACCACATGAGCATGCTGGGCCATGACCCGGTGATCATGCTTGAGGCGCCGCTGCCCGCGACCGAACGCGCGCTGAAGAAGGCCGGCATGACAATCGACGACATCGACCTGTTCGAGGTCAACGAAGCCTTCGCCTCGGTGCCGACAGCGTGGCTGAAAACCACCGGCGCCGATCCCGCAAGGCTCAACGTCAATGGCGGCGCGATCGCGCTCGGCCATCCGCTCGGCGGCTCCGGCACCAAGTTGATGACGACGCTCATCAATGCGCTCAAGCAGCGCAACAAGCGCTACGGCCTGCAGACCATGTGCGAAGGCGGCGGCATGGCGAATGTGACGATCGTGGAGCGGCTGTAAGCCGCTTCCGTTTGGTCGCAATAGCAACCACGCAAAAGGTGTCGTCCCGGGCTTGACCCGGGGCTCATAACCACAGGGTTTCGTGGTTATGCCCGGCTGGGGCTCCAGCCCAACTTTAAAACCACGATCAGTGGTTATGGGTCCCCGCTTTCGCGGGGACGACAGAAACGATCCCCAAGGAAAAGTTCGTGACCCACCCCTCGATCCACGCTCGCACGCATCCGGACAAGATCGCCTATCAGATGGCTGCTACCAGCAAGGCGATCGCCTATCGCGAGCTCGACGAACTCTCGAACCAGGGCGCGCATCTGTTCCGTTCGCTCGGACTGAAGGCCGGCGACCACATCGCCTTTCTGATGGAGAACCGGCTAGCCTTCATGGAGATCTGCTGGGCGGCGCAGCGCGCGGGCCTCTACTACACCGCGATCAGCCGCTACCTGAAGCAGGACGAGATCGCCTACATCATCAAGGACTGCGGCGCAAAGGTCTTCATCACCTCGCCGAAATGCGCCGAGCAGGTGAAGGGCCTCATCAAGGGCGAGCCGGGCGAACCATTGTGGTTCATGCTGGACGAGCCGCTGCCGGGCTTCCGCTCCTTCGACAAAGAAGCGATCGTGCAGCCGACCACACCGATTGCAGACGAAATCGCCGGCTACGACATGCTCTATTCCTCCGGCACCACCGGCCGGCCCAAGGGCATCAAGAAGCAGTTCGAGGGTAACCCGATCGACACCCCGAACCCGTTCCTGCGGGTGCTGTGCGCCGACATGTGCGGCATGAACGCTGACACCGTCTATCTGTCGCCGGCGCCGCTCTATCACGCCGCTCCCCTGCGCTTCAACATGATGGCGATCGTGCTCGGCGGCACCTCTGTTATCATGGAATCCTTCGACGCCGAGGAATTCCTGAAGCTGGTCGAAAAGCACAAGGTGACGCAGTCGCAGCTCGTGCCGACCATGTTCGTGCGCATGCTGAAGCTGCCGGACGAGGTGCGCATGCGCTACGACGTCTCCTCGCTGAAGGGCGCGATCCATGCCGCCGCGCCCTGCCCGGTCGACGTCAAGGCCAAGATGATCGAGTGGTGGGGGCCGATCCTGATCGAATATTACGCAGGCTCCGAGGGCAACGGCGTCACGGTGTCAACCTCGCAGCAATGGCTGGAGCACCGCGGCACAGTCGGCCGTGCTGTGGTCGGCAAGGTGAAGATCCTCGACGAGAACGACGAGGAATTGCCGCCGGGCGAGATCGGCACGGTCTATTTCGCCGATGCGCCAGCATTCGCCTATCACAACGATCCCGAGAAGACGAAGCGCGCCTATAACGCCAAGGGCTGGTCGACGCTCGGCGACGTCGGCTATCTGGACAAGGAAGGCTTCCTCTATCTCACCGACCGCAAGAGCTACATGATCATCTCCGGCGGCGTGAACATCTATCCGCAGGAGACCGAGGATGTGCTGATCACGCATCCTGCGGTTTCCGACGTTGCGGTGTTCGGCGTGCCTAACGATGAGATGGGCGAGGAGGTCAAGGCCGTGGTGCAGCCGCACGACATGGCTGCGGCCGGCAAGGAGCTGGAGGCCGAACTGATCGCCTTCTGCAAATCGCGGCTGTCTGCAATCAAATGCCCGCGCTCGATCGATTTCGAAGCCGAGCTGCCGCGCACGCCGACCGGCAAGCTGGTCAAGCGCCATCTCCGCGACCGCTATTGGCCGAAGCCGGCGAAGGCGTAAGAGTGTAGTTGTAGTGTTGTCGTAGGGTGGGCAAAGCGCAGCGTGCCCACCTTTCTTGCACCGAATGTGGATGGTGGGCACGCTTTGCTTTGCCCACCCTACGGCAGTCCAGGCTTGTCCTGGGCATCCACGTCTTTACAGTCGCGCACATGACAAGACGTGGATGGAAACGCCATGAGCACTCTCCCCGACGTTCCGCTCCCATCAGGCATACGCTCCCGCTATGTCGATGATATCAACGGCCTGCGCATGCATGTGCTCGAGGCCGGTTTCGAAACCAAAGGCCGGCCCTGTCTCCTGCTGCTGCACGGCTTTCCTGAACTGGCTTTTTCCTGGCGCAAGGTGATGCCTGTTCTGGCGGAGGCCGGCTATCACGTGATCGCGCCGGACCAGCGCGGCTACGGCCGCACCACCGGCTGGGATGGCGACTATGACGGCGATCTCGCCTCGTTCCGCCTGACCAATCTGGTGCGCGATTCGTTGGGGCTGGTGTCGGCGTTCGGCTACAAAAGCGTCGATGCCGTGATCGGGCATGATTTCGGCTCATCGGTCGCGGCGTGGTGCGCGCTGATCCGGCCGGACGTGTTCCGGGCGGTGACGATGATGAGTGCGCCATTCGGCGGCCCGCCGTCGCTGCCGTTCAACATCGCGGATGCGCCGGCGAAGCCGGCTGTGGAGGACCCGGTGCATCGTGAGCTCGCGGCATTGCCGCGGCCGCGCAAGAATTACCAATGGTATTACTCGACCCGCGAGGCCAATCCCGACATGCACCGCGCGCCGCAGGGCGTGCATGACTTCCTGCGCGCCTACTACCACCACAAGAGTGCGGACTGGAAAGACAACAAGCCCTATCCGCTAGCGTCCTGGTCCGCGGGCGAGCTGGCGAAACTGCCGACCTATTACATCATGGACCTTGCCGAAGGCATGGCCGCCACTGTGGCGAAGGAGATGCCGTCAGCCGCGGAGATCGCTGCCAACCGATGGCTGCCAGATAGCGAGCTTGCATTCTATAGCGCCGAGTACGAACGCAACGGCTTCCAGGGGGGACTGCAGTGGTATCGCTGCGGCACCTCCGGCGCGTTTGTCCCGGAGCTGCAGACATGGTCGGGCCGCGCCATCGACGTGCCGTCCTGCTTCATCTCCGGCCGGCAGGACTGGGGCACCTACCAGCGGCCCGGCGTGTTCGAGGCGATGCAGTCGAAGGCCTGCAGCAACATGATTGGCTGCCATCTGGTCGATGGCGCCGGCCATTGGGTGCAGCAGGAGCGGCCGGCGGAGGTCAGCCGGCTGCTGCTCGCATTTCTGCGCAACGCGCACGGCGGAAGGTGATTGACGCGGTAGCCAAGGCCGCCTAATTTAGAATAATTCTAAATTGAGTGAGAAGGCGGCTCCGTGAAGAACTTTGCCGATCTGACCGAGCGCGAAGTGCTGGCGGTCGCGATCGCCTCCGAGGAGGAGGACAGCCGCATCTACATGACCTTCGCGGAGGATCTCGCCGAACGCTATCCAGATACCGCAAGGGTCTTCGAGCAGATGGCTGAGGAGGAACGCGGCCACCGGCACCGGCTGCTCGAACTCTACGAGCAGCGTTTCGGCCCGCATCTGCCGCCGATCCGCCGCGAGGACGTAAAGGGCTTTCTGCGCCGCCGCCCGATCTGGCTGACCAAGAACCTGCCGCTCGACACCATCCGGAAGGAAGTCGAGACGATGGAGCTTGAGGCCGAGCGCTTCTATGCCAAGGCCGCCGAACAGGCCCAGGATGTCGGCGTGCGCCGCCTGCTCGGCGATCTCGCCGAAGAAGAGCGACACCACGAGAACCTCGCCGTCCGGCTCACTGACGATATCCTGAAGCCCGACGTGCGCGCCGAGGAAGACCGGACGCGGCGGCGCATGTTCGTCTTGCAATATGTGCAGCCCGGGCTCGCCGGACTGATGGATGGCTCGGTCTCGACCTTGGCGCCGCTGTTCGCCGCCGCCTTCGCCACCCACCAGAACTGGCAGACCTTCCTGGTCGGCCTCGCCGCCTCGATCGGCGCCGGCATCAGCATGGGATTTGCCGAGGCGCTATCCGACGATGGCTCGCTGACCGGGCGCGGCTCGCCGTGGCTGCGCGGCATCACCTGCGGATTGATGACGACGCTCGGCGGCCTCGGCCACACCCTGCCCTATCTCGTTCCCGATGCCTGGCCCAACGCGTTCTGGATTGCGACTGCAATCGCCAGCATCATCGTGTTCTTCGAATTATGGGCGATCGCCTTCATCCGCTCGCGCTACATGGATACGCCGTTCCTGCAGGCGGTATTCCAGATCGTGCTCGGCGGCGCCATCGTGCTCGGTGTCGGCATTTTGATCGGCGCAGCCTAGCAACTCCTGTCAAGCATCGGTGCTGTCAGATCGGCGATGATCGCGCGTCGCGATGATGTGTGACGCCTCACGCTTGCGAGCCTCAGGCAAAGCAATCATCATCCCTGCCGGACAAGTCATCACATTGGGAGTCTGCCTTGGCTAAATCGCAATGGAGTTTCAAGACTGCGGTCGAGATATCGGCGGCGCTCGCCGCAAAGCAGGTGTCCGCGGTCGAACTGACGCAGGATGCGATCGGCCGGATCGAGCGTCACGATGCGAAGATCAATGCGGTCTGCGTGCGCGATTTCGATCGCGCGCTGGCAGCAGCGCGCGCCGCCGATGCCGCCCTTGTCCGCGGCGAACAAAAGCCATTGCTCGGCATCCCCGTCACGGTGAAGGAATCCTACAACATCGCCGGCCTGCCGACGACCTGGGGCATTCCCGAACAGAAGAATTTCACGCCGACCGAGGACGCACTCTCGGTCGCGCGGGTCAAGGATGCCGGCGCGGTGATCCTCGGCAAGACCAACGTGCCGCTCGCCCTCGGCGACTGGCAGAGCTACAACGACATCTACGGCACCACCAACAACCCTTACGACCTCGGCCGCACCCCGGGCGGCTCGTCCGGCGGATCGTCGGCCGCGCTCGCCGCAGGTTACGGCCCGCTCTCGCTCGGCTCCGACATCGGCGGCTCATTGCGCGTACCGGCATTTCATTGCGGCGTCTACGCGCACAAGCCGACCTACGCGCTGGTGCCGCCGCGCGGCCACACGCCCCCTCCCCTGCCGCCGCTGCCATTCAATCGCGATCTCTCGGTGATCGGCCCGATGGCGCGTAGCGCGGCCGATCTGACGTTGTTGCTCGATGCGATCGCTGGCCCCGATCCGCTCGACTCCAGCGCCTACCGGCTCGAACTGCCGGCTCCGCGACATGCCGCGCTGAAAGACTTCCGCGTGCTGCTGATCGATACTGACCCGGTGATGCCAACGGATTCGGTGGTACGCGGCTCGATCGAAAAGCTCGCCGCCAACCTCGCCAAGGCAGGCGTCAAGGTCGAGCGCCAGAGCAAGCTGTTGCCAGACTTCGCCGCATCGAGCCGGCTCTATATGCGGATACTGATGTCGTTCCTCGCCGCTTCTTTCGCGCCCGACCTCTATGAGGGGGCCAAGCAGGCCGCCGCGGCTCTACCGGAGAGCGATACCAGCCTCGCCGCCGAACGGCTGCGCGGCATCGCGCTCAATCATCGCGACTGGGTGATGGCCGACGGCGGCCGCACCCGGCTCCGCGCGCAATGGCGCGAACTGTTCAAGACCTTCGACGCCGTGATCTGCCCGATCATGCCGACGCCGGCCTATCCGCACGACCATTCACCCGAGCAGGAGAACCGCCGCATCATCATCGACGGCAAAGAATATGCCTATCCCGACCAGCTCGCCTGGCCCGGAATCGCGACCCTGCCCGGGCTTCCATCAACGGCGATTCCGACCGGCTTCGCGCCGGACGGATTGCCGGTCGGCGTGCAGATCGTGGGGCCCTGGCTGGAAGACCGCACGCCGCTGAAGCTGGCGGAATTGATCGAGCGCGAATTCGGCGGCTTCGTGCCGCCGAAGATGTTTGACGACTAGCGTCATTGCGAGCCAACGGGTCGCGCGTACGCGCGCCCGATGACAGGCTCCGCGAAGCAATCCATCCACGCTCGCGAATGGATGGATTGCTTCGTCGCTTCGCTCCTCGCAATGACGGGCGGAAAACTCGGTGCATGTAACGCGGTGACGTACAGCCGTCATTGCCGGGCTTGACCCGGCAATCCATCGCCAACAAGGACTTCTTTGCGGGAGATTGATGGATGCGCGGGTCAAGCCCGGGCATGACGTACAGAGAGTGCCTCAACTATCGAACATGATGACGCTGCGGAGCGTCTTGCCGGCTTTCATGTTGGCGAAGCCATCGTTGATCTCGGACAGTTTCAGCTTGGCCGAGATCCAGTCCTCCAGGTGCAATTTGCCGCGCATGTAGAACTCGACCAGCCGCGGCATGTCGACGCGGAAATGGTTGGAGCCCATCGACGAGCCCTGGATCCGGCGCTCGCGCAGGAAATCGAAGCCGTGCAGTTCGATCTTCTGGCCGTACGGGATCATGCCGACGATGGTCGCGGTGCCGCCGGCTGCGAGCATGCCGAAGGCCTGCTCGGCGGTCTCCTTGCGGCCCAGCACCTCGAAAGAATGATGCACGCCGCCGCCGGTGAGCTCACGCACCTGCTGCACCACATCGCCATTCCTGGGATCGATGATGTCGGTGGCGCCGAGCTTGGTCGCGAGCTGCAGCTTCGCCGGGTTGGTGTCGATCGCGATGATGCGCCCCGCGCCCGCGATCTCGGCGCCGTTGATCGCGGCCATGCCGACGCCGCCGCAGCCGATCACTGCCACCGTCTCTCCGGCCTGCACTCTCGCGGTGTTCACGACAGCACCATAGCCGGTGATGACGCCGCAGCCGATGAGGGCTGCGAGCTCGAGCGGCATGTCCTTGCGGATCTTCACGATCGCATTCTCGTGCACCAGCATCTGCTCGGCAAAGGACGACAGATTGAGGAACTGGTTCAATTTCTCCGGCCTGTTCCATTGCAGGCGATTGGAAGCGCCCGGCAGCATCTTCACGGTGGTATCGGTGCAGAGCACGGTACGGCCGGTGGTGCAGTTGTCGCACGTGCCGCAGAACACCGAGAGGCAGGTCACGACATGATCGCCCGGCTTCACATAGTTCACGTCGGAGCCGACCTTCTCCACCACGCCGGCGGATTCATGGCCGAGCACGGCAGGCAGCGGATGCGGATAGAGTCCCTCCATGAAGTGCAGATCGGAATGACAGAGACCGGCGACGGAAGTGCGGATCAAGACTTCGCGCGGTCCGGGATTTGGCAGGCTGACGTCCTCGATCACGAGCGGCTTGTTGACTTCGTACAGGACGGCGGCCTTCATCGGTGTTTCCCCTCTGTTGTTTTACTATGACGCGCTCTCTTCACCTCTCCCGTAGGGAGAGGTCGGAGCGCGCCAGCGATCCGGGTGAGGGGTTACGCTCCATCGATAGACCTGAACCCCTCACCCGGGACCGCATCTTCGATGCGCTCCCGACCTCTCCCTTTGGGAGAGGTGCAGAGACAGCCTACGCCGCGAGAAGCAATTCGCCAACCTCGGCCATGCCGACGGCACGCTCGCCGAGCAGGTGATCGGTGATGGCGCGCGATGCGGTATTTTCCGTTAGCCGGAACGGATCGTGGATCGCCACGCGATGATCAATCACCAGGCGCGATAGCAACAGGCGCCGTGCATCGCCGCGCATCTCATGGATGCGCCCGCCTTCCCAGGCGAGAGTCACCGCGCTTGCCACGTGGTAAAGCAGGCTGGTCGCACGACGTGCTTCCGCTTCGTTGTCGATGCGGCCGGCAACCTCGCGTGCAAAGCCGATGGCGCGGTCGGTGAGTTCATGCAGACGGCTGCGCCAGGCCCGCGGCACATTGGCGCTGTCATCGAGCCGCGCGTGGAGATCCGCGGCAAGTGCCGCGTCGGCGCCATGGCGGCCGACGGCGCGCTTCAAGGCATCGATCGCGACGATGTTGCCGGTGCCTTCCCAGATCGAGCCGAGATGCGCGTCGCGCAACAGCCGCGCGGTGGCGAATTCCTCGATGTAGCCGATGCCGCCGCGCATCTCCATCGCATCGCCACAGACTTTTCGCGCATCGCGGGTGGCGCGGAATTTCAAGGTCGGCGTCAGGATGCGGAGCAGCGCCGCGGCGTCCTGGCTGCCGGCCTCGGCGCGGTCGAGCGCATCGGCGGTCAGGAAGCTCATCGACAGCGCCTGCTCGGTTGCGAGCATGATCTTCATCAGTTGCCGCCGCGCCAGCGGCAGGTCGATGATGCGGCTGCCGAACACGACGCGGCCCTTCGCCACCGTCATCGCATCATGATACGCGCGTCGCATCAGCGCCGTCGACTTGACGCCATTGGATAGCCGCGACGAGTTGACCATCTCGGCCATCTGCACGAAGCCGCGATCGAGCTTGCCGACCGCATAGGCGATCGCACCTTCAAGCTTGATCTCGCCCGACGCCATCGAGCGCGTGCCGAGCTTGTCCTTCAGCCGCACGATCCGGTAGCGGTTCTGCGAGCCGTCATCGAGGAAGTGCGGCATCAGGAACAACCCGACGCCACGCGTGCCGGGGCCAGCGCCTTCCGGCCGCGCCAGCAGCATCACGACCTTGGCGTCCGCATTCGAGCAGAACCATTTCTCGCCATAGAGGCGCCAGTGATCGCCCTCCTGCACCGCAGTCGTCGTCAGCGTGCCGACGTCGGAGCCGCCTTCCTTCTCGGTCATGAACTGACCGCCTTGGGTCAGCTTTTCCATGTCGGTCTGGGTCAGGCCATCCAGGTATTTTGCTTTCAGCGCCTCGCTGCCGAAATTCGCCAGCAGCTTCGCGCAGCCGTCGGTGACGTTGATCGGACAGCCCATGCCAAATTCGGTCTGGTTGAACAGGAACGTGAAGGCGTGTTTTGCCACCACAGGATATTTATCCGGCCAGCCCAAAATGCCCTTGCGGATCGACATCGCGTGAATACCGAACTCGCCGAACGCGGCCTTCTCCAATTCGCGATAGGCCGGGTGATATTCGATCCACTGCACGTCGCGACCGAACTTGTCGCGCTGGTGCAGCACCGGCACATGGCGGTCGGCAAGCCGCGCGCATTCATCGAGCGGGCCGCCGGCGAGCGCGCCGAGCCGATCGAGATGCGGCTCGATATGACGAAACAGCGCATCCGGCAGGTGCAGTCGCAGCAGGTCCTGAAGCGCCGGATCAGCCTGGTAGAAATTCATGCCCGAGGTGTCGGGCGCGAGCAGGCCCGGCTGGTTGGCCATATCGGCGTTTGGACGTTGTTTCAGCGGCTGCATTGAAATCTCTGGTTCGTTTCCTCATCTGTTGGAGGAGACTATCGCACATCGAATGCCGGGATGTCGCCCCGCCAAGCAAAATCTTCTCCGGCAGTTCAAGGAAAGCTCATGGAAACCCCAAAATACAAGACCGCCCTGATCGTCGGTGTCGGCGAAGGCCTGAGCGCTTCGCTGGCGCGGCTATTTTCGTGCGAAGGAATTCGCGTGGCGCTGGCGGCACGGCAGATCGAAAAGCTCGGCGCACTCTGCACCGAGACCGGCGCGCGGGCCTTTACCTGCAACGCAACGGACGCCGACGAAGTCGAACGTCTGTTCGGCCTGGTCGAGCGCGAGATCGGAACGCCCGACCTCGTGGTCTATAACGCAAGCGCGCGGGCGCGTGGCCCGCTGGTCGACCTCGTGCCGGCCGATGTCGCCAACGCGATTGCAGTCTCGGCCTTCGGCGGCTTCCTGGTGGCGCAGCAGGCCGCAAAGCGCATGCTGCCGAACAAGCATGGCGCGATCCTGTTCACGGGCGCTTCGGCCAGCGTCAAAGGGTATGCGCAATCATCGTCGTTCGCGATGGGCAAGTTCGCGCTGCGCGGCTTGGCGCAGAGCATGGCGCGCGAACTGTCGCCGCAGGGCATCCATGTCGCGCATTTTGTCATCGACGGCGGCATCCGCAGCAAGACGCGCCCTGATCCGGAAGGTCATCCGGATTCGATGCTCGATCCCGACGCGATTGCTCTCAGCTACTGGAACGTGCTGCAGCAACCGCGCAGCGCCTGGAGCTGGGAAGTGGAGCTGCGCCCCTGGGTGGAGAAGTTCTAAGGCTTGCGCTGAACTCTCGTCTCCTTCCCCCTGAAAGGGGGAAGGCGGGATGGGGGTCACGCCACGGGCACAGGTGTCTGTGGAGAGCGATGATTCCCACCCGGTTTGCGCTCACGCGCAACCCGACCTCCCCTTTTCAAGGGGAGGTGACGTAAAGAAAAAAGCCCGGTTCTGGGGCGGCCAGAACCGGGCCAGTGATCAAACCGCAAGCGAGGAGAAAGCGGCCTTGTCGGCAGCAGCGAGCCGCCAACTGGCACATGGGATATCCTGCGGTTCGATAGCGATGTGTTTCGCGAAGCGCACCAGCTTCCAGTCGCCCGGGCTGTTGGCGAAGGTGTAACCGCCTTTTTTTGCCAGCCCGATCATGGCGTCATTGGAACGCAAGGTGTCGCCGAACAGCCGTGCAGCGCCGAGCGCGGCGGCACGGCATTCGAGATTCTTCAACAGCGCCCGGCCAATGCCCTGGCCCTGCCAGCGGTCGTCGATCGAGACGCCGAACTCGATGCTAGCATCCTCGGCGTGGAAGGCATAACGCGCTTCGCCGACGATGACTTCAAAGCCGTCGACCGTCACGGTGGCGACGACGCTGAACTGCTCGCGCTCGCCGACATGGACAAAGTTTTCCAGCACGTTCTTCGGCAGCTCGCGCATGGCGCCGAAGAAACGGTTGTAGCGGGAGCGGGTCGAGAGCGAGCGGAAGTAATTCTGCAGTTCCTCCGCATCGCGCGGCTCGACGAAACGCACGGTGATCTTGTCGCCGCCGCGCGAACGCAGCACGTCCGAATACCGTTTGAGATCGTCGAGACGCAGGCTGGTCATGACACGCTCTCCGGAAAAAATGAGCCGGCGTCCCTCCACGGAGGCGACGCCGGCATTGGCGTCACCTCATGCCCGCCAGAAGGGTTTCTCGGCTTCATAAGCGACATCGCTCCAGGACTTGCCGATGTCGTGGAGATCGCGCTCCGACCATCGGGCCAGTTCGCGGCGCATCTCGTAGCGCTGACGCCAGACGTGAAGGGTCTCGCTCAATTGGATCAAAGCCTGTGCGAACAGGCCCTGTCCATGATGATTTATCATCGATTCATGGGTGCAAGTGGACATGCTCAGCTCCTATAGCTAATCTGTTGTCCGGAATATCTGCGCTGTTGTGGCCTTGCACAAACGACACTTTGTGCCGCTTCACATGACATAAACTCATGAATCAGAAGGGTGCGGGAGATGACCGCCAGGCTGCCTTCGCTGAACGGGTTGCGGGCCTTCGAGGCCGCAGCGCGGCACCTGAGCTTCACCCAGGCCGCCGCCGAGCTGAACGTGACACAGACCGCGATCAGCCATCAGATCAAGCGGCTCGAGCAGGAGCTCGGCGTCCGGCTGTTCGTGCGGCAGAACCGAGCGCTGACGCTGACGCCAAAGGCGGCCGAATATCTTCCAGGGGTGCGCGCCGCCTTCAATGACCTGAAGCTTGCCACCGACCGGCTGCTGCGGCGCGAGGACGATCACGTGCTGACGGTCTCGACGCTGGCCTCGCTCGCCGCAAAATGGCTGCTGCCGCGCCTTTCCACGTTCCAGGAGGCGCATCCCGGCATTGACGTCCGCATCACCACCTCGACCAGCCTGGTGGATTTCCAGCGCGACAATGTCGACGCCGCGATCCGCTACGGCCGCGGCCAGTGGCAGGGATTGCGCGCCGACTGGCTGATGGCGGACGAGCTGTTTCCGGTCTGCAGCCCGTCCCTGCTTAAAGGTGAGAAGCCGCTGAAATGTCCTGAAGACCTCCGCGGCCACGTGCTCTTGCACACCAGCAACGCCAACAGTGACGACTGGCGGCTGTGGCTGACGGCGGCCGGGCTGCCGGCCGACCTCTCGAAGCAGCCGGGCATCACCTTCGACCTGATCTTCATGACCATCCAGGCGGCGATCGACGGCATCGGCGTCGCCATGGGCCGGACATCTTATGTGCAGGACGACATCGCCAAGGGGCGGCTGGTGGTCCCCTTCAAGATCACGCTCCCCGCCGATGCCGGCTTCTACCTGGTCTCGCCGCACGCGCGCGCTGATTCGCCGAAGCTCGCGGCATTCCGGCAGTGGATGGTGGCCTCGGCCCAAGGCAAGGCCTGAGCACCTGAAAAACCTGCAGATTTCCGGGTGACCGACGCGTTTGCGGGTTGGTCGCGCCGCATAGCTGTGCCAAATTGCCGCGCAGACGAGGCTTTTCGTCGCAGCACGGGGAGAAAACGCGCATGGCGCCAACGAGCACGGCAGAGATACCGCAGATCAAATCGCGCATCGGCGCCATCCTGCGCGCGACCAGCGGTAATTTCCTCGAGCAGTTCGATTTCTTCCTGTTCGGCTTCTATGCGAGCGCGATCGGCAAGGCGTTCTTCCCGTCCGACAACGAGACCGCCTCGCTGCTCAACACGTTCGGCGTGTTCTGGCTCGGCGCGCTGATGCGCCCGGTCGGCGCGATCGTGCTGGGGGCCTATATCGACCGCATCGGACGCCGCAAGGGCTTGATCGTCACGCTCGCGATCATGGCTGTGGGCACAGTGGTGATCGCGATCTGCCCGACCTATGCGACGATCGGCATTGCCGCGCCGGTCATCGTGCTGATCGGCCGCTTGCTGCAGGGCTTTTCCGCGGGCGTCGAGCTCGGCGGCGTCTCGGTCTATCTGTCGGAGATCGCTACTCCCGGCAACCGCGGCTTCTACACCTCATTCCAGTCGGCGAGCCAGCAGGTTGCGATCTTCGTCGCCGCGATCGTCGGCTATGTCCTGAGCGAGATAATCCCGCCGGCGACGGTGGCAGCCTGGGGCTGGCGCATTCCGTTCTTCATCGGCTGCCTGATCATCCCCTTCATCTTCGTGCTGCGGCGGACGCTGGAGGAAACGCCGGCATTCCTCGCCATGAAGCGGCATCCGACCGCATCCGAGGTGTTCGCGTCGGCGCTCGCGAACTGGCGCATCGTGATCCTCGGCATGATGATCGCGATCCTGACCACCACGACCTTCTATTTCGTCACCGTCTACACGCCGACCTTCGGCAAGAACGTGCTGAAACTGTCGACGCAGGACGCGCTGCTGGTCACGCTGCTGGTGGCGGTGACCAACTTCATCTGGAACCCGGTCGGCGGCGCGGTCTCCGATCGGCTCGGCCGCAAGCCGGTGCTGCTGACGATCGCCGGGCTTTCCTTGGTAACCGCCTATCCGGCGCTGTACTGGCTGGTGGCCGCGCCCAGCTTCGGCAAGATGCTGGCGGTCGAGATGATGTTCTCGTTCTATTTCGGCGTCTACAGCGGCACCATGCTCGGCTGCCTGGTCGAGATCGTGCCGTCACATGTGCGTACCACCTGCTTCTCGCTGGCTTTTGCACTGGCGGCGGCGCTGTTCGGCACCTTTACGCCGTTTGCCTCGACCTGGCTGATCGACCACACCGGCGACAAGGCTTCGCCGGGCTTCTGGCTGATGTTCGCGGCAGCGCTCGGCATCATCGCGACCTTGACGGTCTATCGCCGCGGCGAGAAAGTCGAGACGCGCGAA
This sequence comes from Bradyrhizobium sp. LeoB3, assembly GCF_055456055.1. Taxonomy (NCBI): domain Bacteria; kingdom Pseudomonadati; phylum Pseudomonadota; class Alphaproteobacteria; order Hyphomicrobiales; family Nitrobacteraceae; genus Bradyrhizobium; species Bradyrhizobium sp. LeoB3. The sequence goes on along the minus strand of NZ_JBVBEF010000035.1, from coordinate 39,891 downwards.
GCGGTCGCCGCCTGATGGTGCCGGCCTCGTAGGGTGGGCAAAGCGCAGCGTGCCCACCATCGCGAGCACAGCATGAAATGGTGGGCACGCTTCGCTTTGCCCACCCTACGGCTCCATCATCGTTATTGCGAGGAGCGACAGCGACGAAGCAATCCATCTCTCCACACGTGGTGAGATGGATTGCTTCGCTTCGCTCGCAATGACGGGAAGTTACAAATCCACGACGACGTAGTCGCTTTCCACCGAGACTGCGATCGTCTCCGCGACGTACGGGCCCTTCACCACGTTCGTGCCCGGCTCGACCTTGACCGGATAGGCCCGCGCCCGGAAGCGCTTGGGGTCGCAGTAGGACTGGCCGGTGCGGATGTCGAATTCCCAGCCGTGCCAGGGACAGCGGATGATCTCGCCGAGCTTCGTGTATTCGATCTCGCCGGGATCGGACGATTGCGCGAGCCCGATCAGCGGTCCCTCGCACAGCGAGGCACCCTGATGCGGGCAGCGGTTCAGAAGGCCGAAGAACTCGCCCTTGACGTTGAAGACCGCGATGGGCCGGCCGTCGATCTCCAGGAACTTCCTCGTGCCCGGCGGCAGTTCGTTCACCGGGGCAACCACATGCCTCGCCATCAAGAAAGTCCGTACAGCTTGCGCGCATTGTCGAGATAGAACGCCTGCTTGTTGGCGTCGCTGACGCCGGCCGGCAGCACGCGCGAGGGCTCGTCATAGTCCCAATGCGGATAATCGGTCGCGAACAACAGCCTGTCCCAGCCGATCCATTCGATGGTCTGGAACAGATGCTCGCGCCGCTCCGGATCCTCCATCGGCTGCGTGGTCCACCAGATGTGGTCGCGGATATAGTCCGACGGCTTGCGCCTCAGATGCGGCACCTCGGCATGCAGGCGCTCGAACACCTTGTCGAGCCGCCAGGCCAGCGACGGCGCCCAGCCGAAGCCGGCCTCGACCATCACCATCTTCAGTTTCGGAAAGCGCTCGAACACGCCTTCCAGCACGAGGCTCGCCAGCGCGGTCTGCTGGCACTGCGAATGGCCGACCATCTCCTCGATGTAGAAGCTCGGCCAGCCCGAGGCAGTGATCGGATTGCCGCCGAAGCCGAAGGCGTGCACGCCGACCGGAAGCCCGGCTTCCTCCGCCGCCTCATAGATCGGCCAATAGCGGCGCTGGCCGAGCGGCTCGACATTGCGGCTGAGCAGCAGCACCTGCACGAAGTTCTTGTCCCCTGCGCGCTTGCGGATCTCCGCGGCCGCAGCCTGCCCGTCCTCATTGGCAACGACGACTGAGCCCTTGAGGCGCTGGTCCTTGCTGGTCCATTTCTCGATTTGCCAGTCGTTGATCGCGGAACAGATCGCCGCCGCCAGATCCTGATTGCGGATGCCCTGCCCGGTGTTGAGCGGATTGAGCACGCCGAGCACAACATTGTTCGGATCAAGATGCTGTTGCTGCATGAAGGAAAGCGAAGAGCCCTGTGGACCGCCCTCCGGCGGATAGGCGTCGCGACGCGACGCATTCGGCTGCGCCTTGGGATAGGGCGGACCACCCATCATGCCCTGATAGGCGTGGACGCCGAAGGTTTCGAGATGTGCGTGCCAGCGCTTGGCGAGAAATGGATAGAGCTCGGTCTGGGTGACGCGCGCCGGATGGATGTCGCAATCGGCGATCGCGGTCTTGATGCCGGCAGAGCCAGCCTCCGGACGTTCACGAATCTGGATATTCATGGCGCCACCTCTTTCACCGATTGCTTCAAGCGCGTGTAGGTTGCGAGCGGATTGTCGATCGTGACCTTACGGACCAGGTCGGGCGAAATCCCTTTCGGCAGCGCCTCGTCGCCGTCGAATTGCCAGTGCGGATAGTCAGTCGAGAATAGGAGCAATTCGTCCGACTGCATATGATCGAACAGGCGGTTCAGCGTCTCGCCGTCCGGCGGTGCGTCGACCGGCTGCAGCGAGAAGCGGATGTTGCTGCGCACAATCTCCAATGGCGCGCGGTCGACCCACGGCGTCTCCATGCGGACGCCGCGCCAGAACTTGTGCAAGCGCCAGAGATAGGGCGGCAACCAGGTGAAGCCGCTTTCCAGCATCACCATTCTCAAATTCGGGTGGCGGGCGAACACGCCCTCGATGATCAGGCTGGTGAGTTGCGTCTGGAACGCCTGCGCCTGCGCGACATAGTCCTCGATGTGATACGAGCCCCAGCCGACCGAGGTCGGCGGGTTGTGATAGGCGCTGCCGGCATGCACGCCGATCGGCAGGCCCAACCGCTCCGCCGCGGCATAGATCGGCCAGTAGTGCCGCTTGCCGAGCGGCATGTCCCCCATGACCAGCATCAGCACCTGGACGAAGCGCGGATCTTGCGCGCAGCGCTCGATCTCCTTCACGGATTTCTCGATGCTTTGCACGGGGATCACGATCGAGCCGCGCAGCCGATCGTCCTTGTCGAGCCATTCCCTGGCGAGCCAATCGTTCAGCGCGCGGCAGAAGGCATCAGCCATGTCCTCGCTGAACACCATCTGCACGCCATAGAGCGGATTGCAGATGCCATAGGCGACAGCGAATTTGTCGAGCGCCTGGCGCTGCATGTTGGCGAGATCGGAGCCCGGCCTGCCCTGCGCCGGCCGCCAATCCGGCCGCGCCGAGATCGGCGAATTGACCGGATAGGATTGCGACAGCAGATCGGTCATGCCGCGCGTCGTCACCTGGTCGCGCCAGTAGTCGTTCATGTACGGCAACAGGCTGGTCAGATGAGGCACGGCGGGATGCAGATCGCAATCCACGCCACCCGCGATCGGCGACGTCATGACGTTTCCTCGTGTAAGCGCGTGCGCCGCGCCCGTTCATTGCTCTGCATTCAAGCAGGCCTGCCCTTGGCCCGCAACTCGGCAGGAGCCAAACTGGTGTGCTAGGAAGTCAGGACGCCCCGGAGAATTTTCATGGCAAACAACAAGAGAGGCGGCCGATGAAGGAGCTGGTGTCCATTGCAGAAAAGATTGCAGCGAGGCTGATCGAGCGGAAGCAGACGATTGCAGTGGCGGAATCCTCGGCCGGCGGCCTGATCTCAGCGGCGCTGCTCGCCGTGCCCGGCGCTTCCGCCTATTTCATCGGCGGCGGCGTGATCTACACCCGCGATGCACGGCGCGTGCTGATGGACATTCCGAACGAGACGATGAAGGGCATCCGCTCCGCATCGGAACCTTACGCGAAATTGCTCGCGAGCCAGATCCGCGCGCGCCTTGCGACTGACTGGGGCCTGTCTGAAACCGGCGCAGCGGGACCAGCCGGCAACCGCTATGGCGACGCGGCAGGCCATAGCTGCATGGCGGTGGCGGGACCTGTGGAGACGGTGATCACGATCGAGACCGCGAGCGGCGACCGGCAAGCCAACATGCAGGCGTTTGCGAAGGCGGCGCTGAGTTTGCTGTTGGAGAATTTGTCGCGGTAACGGGGCGTGTGTGGCCGCGCCGGTGGCCTCGTGGTTCGAGACGCCGCTTCGCGGCTCCTCACCATGAGGGTCAGGCCTGTCCCATCCTTCAGGACCATCCCCTCATCCTGAGGAGCCGCGCAAGCGGCGTCTAAGGATGAGGTCCCGCTGCGCAACTATTACTTCTCCCGGAATGAGCGCATGAACTGGTCGCTCAGGGGCTTCATCAGATAAGACAGCATGGTGCGGTCTCCGGTCTGAACAAAAGCTTCGACCGGCATGCCAGGGATGATCTTGACGTCGCCGAGGCGCTTGATCTCGTCCGACGGCATCGAGACGCGGATGGTGTAGAAGCTCTGCCCCGTGCGCTGGTCGGTGGTGACGTCGGCCGAAACGCGGGTGACGACGCCGCTGATCTCCGGCGTAGTGCGCTGATTGAAGGCCGACAGGCGCAGAAGCGTCTTCTGGCCGATCTGCAGCTTGTCGATATCCTGCGGATTGACCTTGGCCTCCGCCGAGAGAGCATCAGCCTGCGGCACGATCATCATGATGGCATCGCCCGCGGTGATCACGCCGCCGACGGTGTGCACCGTCGACTGCAGCACCATGCCGTCCTGCGGTGCGCGGATATCGATGCGGCGGAGCTGGTCTTCGGCGGTCACCTTGCGCTCCACGAATTCGCCGATCTTGTCGTTGGTCTCGCGCAGATCCTTGGAGACCTCGGCCAGCATGTCCTTGTCGACCTGGATGATCTGCAGCTCGGTCTCGGTGATCTTGCCCTTGGCCTGCGCGCGGGCAGCGATGTATTGCGCACGCTCGCCGGCAAGCCGCGCGGCGTCGCGCTCGAGCGTGGTCAGCCGCGTGAGCTGCACGAGATGCTGGTCAAACAGCTGCCGGACGCCGACCAGCTCCTTCTGCACCAGCTCGATCTCCTTGTCCTTGGCAGCCTCCTGCGCCTTCAGACCCTCGATCTCCTCGTTGAGCTGGGTGACGCGCTCGCGCAGTTGCGCCTTCTGGCCGATGCGGCCGTTGACGCGGACCTCGAACAGCTTGGTTTCGCTCGCCAGGACTTCGCGGACGTCGGGATCCTCGGCGCGGTCGGCCAGGGCTTTCGGAAAGGCGATCTTGTCGCGGCCCTGTTGCTCGGCCTCCAGACGCGCCGCGCGCGCATAGAGCCCGTTGAGCGTCTTGACCACGATCGCAAGACTGGCTTTCACCACCGTCTCGTCCAGCCGCACCACGATATCGCCGGTCTTGACGAGATCGCCGTCGCGCACGCGGACTTCGCCGACCACGCCGCCGGTCGGGTGCTGCACCTTCTTGACGTTGGAATCGACCACAACCGAACCCGGCGCAATCAAGGCACCCGAGATCGGCACGGTAGAGGCCCAGCCGCCGAAGCCGCCCGCCACCACCAGCACGACGACGAGGCCCACGATCAGATGCAGCCGGATCGAGCGTCGCGCCCCGCGCAATTCTTCGCTCATGATTTGCCTCCCGCCTCGGAGACGATCTTGATCGGCGGCGCCGGCGCGACGCGCGGCTGCAGCACCTGCGCCAGCACGGTTTCCTTCGGGCCAAAGGCCTGCATGCGGCCTTCCTTCAGCACCAGGATCTGGTCGACACCTTCGATCCCGATCGGCCGGTGCGCCACCACCACCACAATGGCGCCGCGCTCGCGCGCCGAGCGCACCGCCCGCGTCAGCGCCTCGTCGCCTTCGCTATCGAGATTGGAGTTCGGCTCGTCCAGCACGATCAGGAACGGATCGCCATAGAGCGCGCGCGCCAGCGCGATCCGCTGCGCCTGGCCGGCCGACAGCGCCGTGCCGTGCTCGCCGACTTGCGTGTCGTAGCCCTCGCGCATCTTGATGATCATCTCGTGCACGCCGGCCTCCTTGGCGGCGGCGATGATGTCGTCCGACTTCGCCTCGGAATCGAAGCGACAGATGTTCTGCGCCACCGTGCCCGCGAACAGTTCGACGTCCTGCGGCAGATAGCCGACGTAGCGGCCCAGCACGTCCGGCGACCATTGGTCGAGCGCGGCGCCATCGAGCCGCACCTTGCCGCGAAACGGCATCCAGACGCCGACCAGCGCGCGCACCAGCGATGACTTGCCTGAGCCGCTGGGACCGATGATGCCGACGCCACTGCCGGCTTCGAGCGCGAACGCCACTTCGGCCACGATCACCCGCTGGTCGCCCGGTGCCGCAAGCGAGACGGCCTCGACCGACAGCCGTTTGGTCGGCGCCTGCAGCAAGGTCTGAGTGCCGGCCGGCGGCATCTGCTGCAGCAGGCGGCTGAGCCGTTGCCAGCTCTGCCGCGCGGCGACAAACGCCTTCCAATGCGCGATCGCGAGATCGATCGGCGCCAGCGCGCGGGCGCTGAGGATGGAACCCGCGATGATGATGCCCCCGGTCGCCTCCTGGAAGATGACGAGATAAGCGCCGACCGCGAGCACCGCGGACTGCAGCATCATGCGCAATACCTTGGCGACCGCGCCGAGGCCGCCGGCGACGTCGCTCGCGCGCTGGTTGCCCGCGAGATAATTCTCATTGGCCTCGCTCCAGCGCCGCTGCAGCCGGCCGGACATGCCCATCGCAACCAGCACTTCGGCATTGCGGCGGCTCGCCGCGGCGAGATCATTGCGACGGGCGGCGAGCGTCATCGCCTCCTTGGCAGGTCTGCGCGACATGAATTCGGTGACCAGCGTCAGCGTGATCAGGATGATCGCGCCGACCAGCGCGGTGACGCCGAGCAGCCAGTGGAAGGCGAAGCAGATCGCCATATAGAGCGGCAGCCACGGCAGGTCGAAGAACGCGCCCGGCCCCTGGCTGCCGAGAAACGATCTGACATTGTCGAGATCGCGCAATGGCTGCAGGCCTTCGGTGCGATTGCCCATCAGCAGCGGCAGGCGCACGATGGTGTCGAACACACGCGCGTTGATCGCCTCGTCCAGCGAGGTGCCGATCCGCCCCAGGATCCGTCCGCGCAGCAGATCAAGCATCCCCTGCGCGATGTAAAGCCCGGCAGCGAGCACGACCAGGCCGACCAGGGTCGGCACGCTCCGGCTCGGCAGCACGCGGTCGTAGACCTCCAGCATGAAGATCGAGCCGGTCAGATAGAGGACGTTGATCACGCAGCTCATCAGGCCGACGCCGATGAAGGCGGCGCGGCACGCGCGCAGCGCATCGCCGAGTTCGGAACGCCGGACGCCGGGAGCGGCTGCCATGAATGCTTATCTCTGCAAAAAGGGTCAAGTATTGACCACGTTTTACCGATGTTTGTGGCCAGCGTCTATTTATGTCGCGGCAGGCGCATTCTGGTTGCGTTAATTTCGGCACAGTTCCGCACCGCGCAACCGTCCAGGAAGGTTAATGACGGCCCGGCTTCGTAGCCCGGGTGGAGCGGACGCGCAACCCGGGACAACTGCGTCGGCGTTGGCGAGTGGTCCCCGGGTTACGCTAGCGCTTCACCCGGGCTACGGAGAGAGACTTCGGCGAGCACGCAGCGCGCGATGCGGTCCGGCGCCACCTGTACGGCGGGCGGCAACTGCTCGGAGCAGCGCGGCTGGGCCAGGCTGCAGCGCGGCGCGAAGGAGCAACTGGTCGGCGCGCGGTCGAGCGAGGGCGGCGTGCCCGGAATCGTCTCCAGCCGCTCCCCGCGCTTGGCGCCATGGATGGTCGAGGCCAACAGGCCCTTGGCGTAGGGGTGGACCGGGGAACGCACGATGCCGCGAAGACTGCCCTGCTCGACGATCTGCCCGGCATACATGACCGCGACGCGGTCGCAGATCTCGATCGCGACCCCGATGTCGTGGGTCACGAAGATCACGGACATGCCGAATTCGCGCTGCAATTCGCGCAGCAGCAGCAGGATCTGGATCTGCACGGTGGCATCGAGCGCGGTGGTCGGCTCGTCCGCGAGCAGGATCTTCGGCTTGCAGGCGAGCGCGAGCGCGATCATCGCGCGCTGGCGCATGCCGCCGGACATCTCGTGCGGATAGGAGTCGAGCCGGCGCTTGGCGGAGGGAATGCGCACCACCTCCAGCATCTCGAGCGCACGCGCCGTCGCCTCGCGCTCGCTCTTGCCCTCATGCCGCATCACGGTTTCCGCGATCTGGCGGCCGATGGTGTAGACCGGATCAAGCGCAAGCGCCGGCTCCTGGAAGATCATCGAGACGGTCTGGCCGCGAAAATTCGACAGCGCCTCGTCGTCCATCCCGAGCACGTCCTGTCCCAGCACCTTGACGCTGCCCGAAATCTGCGTCCGCTTCTTCGGCAACAGCCGCATCAGCGCCCGCAGCGTGACGCTCTTGCCGGAGCCGGACTCGCCGAGCAGGCCGAGCACCTCGCCCTCACCGAGCGAGAGGCTCAGATCATTGACGGCGTGCACCGTGCGTTCGCCGGTGAAGCGGATGTTGAGATTCCGGACTTCGACAAGACTGGTCATGCGAGCTTCGGCACCTTGGCGTGGAAATCGGTGGCCCGCTGGAACGCCGCGCCGATGCGAAGCAGCGTGGCTTCCTCGAAGGAGCGGCCGATCAGTTGCATGCCGACCGGGAGCCCCGTGCGGGTGAAGCCCGAGGGGATCGCCAGCGACGGCAGGCCGAGATAGTTGACCGGGCGGGTGAAGCGCGTCAGCCGCTGGATCACCGCTTCGGCGCCAGGGCCGTTGCCGACATCGCTCTCGGCGATGGTGGGCGCAGGCACCGGCGCTGCCGGCGCGATCACCGCATCCACGCCGGCGACCGCGGCATTATAGGCGGCGAGCGCCGGACCGCGCCAGCGCATCGCCTCGAGATAGCTGACGGCGGGAACTGCGAGCCCGTTCTGCAGCCGCATCAACACCTGCGCGCCGTAATCCTGCGGACGCTCGATCATCCAGCGCTTGTGGAAGGCGGCCGCCTCGGCGGCAAGCACGAGCTGGGATGCCGAACTGAGCTGGCGCTGGTCGGGCAACTCGACCTTCATGACTTCCGCGCCCTCCCGCTTGAGAACGGCGATGGTCTCGTCGAGGATGCGCGCCACCTCGGAATCGAGATCGTCGATATAGAAGGCGGTGGGCACGCCGATCTTGAGGCCTTTCAGCGAGCCCTTGGTGGCTTCCAGATAGTCCGGCACCGGCAAGGTCGAGGCGGTCGGATCCTCGGGGTCGCTACCCGCCATCAGGCCGAGCAGCAGCGCGCAATCCTCAGCCGTTTGCGCCAAGGGGCCGACGGTGTCGAGCGATTGCGACAGCGGCATTGCGCCGGCGCGGCTGACGCGCCCGACGGTCGTCTTCAGTCCGGTGACGCCGCAGAAATGCGCGGGCATGCGGACCGACCCGCCGGTGTCCGATCCCAGCGCCGCGGAGGTCAACCTTGCTGCGACCGCCGAGCCGGAGCCGGAGGAGGAGCCGCCGGTGATGTGAGCTACGTTCCAGGGATTACGGACGGGGCCGTAATGCACATTGTGGCCGGTCGGGCCGTAGGCGAACTCGACCATCTGCAGCGAGCCGAGCCGGATGGTGCCGGCATCCTTCAATCGCTGCAGCGCGGTCGCCGTGGTCTTGGCGACAAAGTCGCGGCGGATCAGCGAGCCGCAGGTCACGACCTTGCCGGCCTCGTAATACATGTCCTTGTGCGCGAGCGGCACGCCGTGCAGCACGCCGCGGCTCTTGCCCTTCGCGAGTTCCGCATCCGCTTCATCGGCGGCGGCGAGCGCCTGTTCGGATTCGATCGCCATAAAGGCGTTGAGCTTGGGCTGCCACTCCGCGATGCGGTGCAGCAAGGCTCGGGTCACCTCGCGCGAGGAGACTTTCTTGTCGGCGATCGCTTTCGCGACCGCGGTCAGCGACATCAAGGCGAGTTCGCTGCTCATTTCGACACCTTCGCGGTCTGCGCGAGCAGGAAGCTCGTGGGCTCGAGATCGAACGGCAGCGTACCGGCGACCGGCGCGAAGCCGGCGAAGGCCGGGCTGATCGAATTGGAAATGCGCGCGGCAGCTTCGCCGTCGATGGGCACGCCCGCGACGTCGGCCATCGCCGTAGCTTCCTTCGGACTGGGTTTCGTCATGCCGCCTCTTCCTCCCTTGCCGGTGCGCGGCTGTGCCCCGAGCCCGGAATAGCCATGTAGCACGCCGCCTGATGACCCGTACTATCGAGCGTGGTCAGTTGTGGAGTGGCTTTTGCGCAGAGCGGCTTTGCAAACGGGCAGCGGGTGTGAAACCGGCAGCCCGGCGGCGGATCGATCGGGTTCGGCGGATCGCCCGAGATCGGCGGCACCTCGGTCCGCTTGTCCGGATCGGAGGATGGCATCGCAGCCAGCAGTGCGCGCGTATAGGGATGCGCGGGCTGGTCCCAGACCTTGTCGACCGGGCCGAGCTCGACGACTTCGCCGAGATACATCACCAGCACACGGTCGGAGATGTAGCGGACGACATTGAGGTCGTGGCTGATGAAGAGATAGGTCAGGCCGAACTCGCGCTTCAAATCCGCGAGCAGGTTGAGCACCTGCGCCTCGACCGATTTGTCGAGTGCGGAAACGGCTTCATCCAGGATCACGAGCCGTGGCGACAGCGCGAGCGCACGCGCGATGTTGACGCGCTGGCGTTGGCCGCCGGAGATTTCGTGCGGATAGCGGTTGGCGAAGTTTTCCGGCCGCAGACCCACCTTGCCGAGCAGCTCGCGCGCCAGCGCGCGGGCGGCGCTATCTGCCATGCCGTGCACCTTCGGACCGAAGGCGATGGATTCCTCGATGGTGAGACGCGGATTGAGCGAGGCGTAGCTGTCCTGGAACACCATCTGCATGCCCCGGCGCAATTCGCGCAGCGACAGCGCGCGGCCGACCTGCATGCCGTCATAGATGATCTCGCCGGAATCGCGCTTCATCAGGTGCATCAGCAGCCGCGCCGTGGTCGACTTGCCGCAACCGGACTCGCCGACAATGCCGACGGTCTCGCCCTTGGCGATTGCGAAGGAAACGTTATCGACGGCCCGCACGGTCTTGCGCGCGCTGAACAATTCGCCGCGCACCGGGAAGTGCTTGGTCAGGCCTTTCACCTGAAGCAATGGCTGCGCGGCGCCACCGACGTCCTCGATCGGGGTGAGCATGTCGATTGGGTTACTCATGCGGGGCCTCCAGGTTCACCTCTCCCCACCGGGGAGAGGTGGGGACCGCTGCGGAGATAGCTGTAGTCGATCTCATCGCTTTAGTTCCTGATGTCCATGGCGCTGCGCATGCCGTCGCTCAGCAGGTTGAAGCAGATCGAGACGGCGAAGATCATCACGCCCGGCAGCGCCGCGACCCACGGATTGACGTAGATCGCGGTGCGCAGCGTGTTCAGCATCAGGCCCCATTCCGGCTCCGGCGGCTTGGTGCCGAGGCCGAGGAAGGACAGGCCGGCGGCGAGGATCATCGACACCGAGATCAGGCCGGTGGCGTAGACGAAGATCGGGCCCAGCACATTGCCGAGCATGTGCACGCGCATGATGGTGAGCGGACCGGCACCGGAGGCGCGCGCGGCCTCGACGAAATCCATGTTGCGCACGCCGGTGGTGACGCTTTCGGCAACGCGGGTGATCTGCGGCACGAACACGACGGTGAGCGACACGATGGAGTTGACGATGCCGGCGCCGAGCGCGCCGGAGATCGCGATCGCCAGCAGCACCGAGGGGAAGGCGTAGAACACGTCGATGGTGCGCATGATCGCGGTATTGAGCTTGCCGCCGACGTAACCCGCGACCAGCCCGAGGCCGGTGCCGATCACGAAGGCCAAGATCACCGGCAGGATGCCGATGATCAGCGATAGCCGGCCGCCATAGACGAGACGTGACAGCATATCGCGGCCGAGTTCGTCGGTGCCGAGCAGATAGCCTGGCGTACCGATATGGCGCAGGCGGCGGATCATCGAGCCCTGGTACGGATCGGCGAGCCCGAGCCATGGCGCGAACAGTGCCGCTGCAAAGATCAGGATCAGAATGAGCGCGCAGGCCATGCTGACCTTGTCGCGCATGATGCGGCGGCCGACGGTGGCCCAATAGCCGCGTGCCTTGGTTACGGGCGCAGCTTGCAGTGCAAGATCGGTGATCGTGCTCATCGCGCTAGCCTCGCTTGATCCGCGGGTCGATCGCGGCCTGCGCGATGTCGACCAGGAGGTTGAGCAGCACGAAGAACAGCGCCAGCACCAGGATCGTGCCCTGCAGCAGCGGCAGATCGCGCTGGAAGATCGCGGAGTTGAGCAGCAGTCCCGAGCCCGGCCAGGAGAACACGGTCTCGATCAGGATCGAGCCGCCGAGCATGTAGCCGAGCTGCAATCCCATCACCGCGAGGGCGGTGGGCGCCGCGTTCTTGATGACGTGGCGGAACACGTTGGTCTCGCGCAGGCCCTTGGCGCGCAAGGCCTCGACGAAATCCTGCGACAGGATATCACCGGTCAGCGCGCGCACCGTGCGGGTGACGATGCCCATCGGGATCACCGAGCTCGTGACCGCAGGCAGAATCAGGTAGCGCAAATGATCCCAGTCCCACGCCCACGCACCGGAGCCGCCAGGACCAGCGCCGACCGCGGGCAGCCAGTTGAGCTGCACCGAGAAGATGATCACCAGCACCATGCCGAGCCAGTAATGCGGCACCGAGACGCCGGCGATCGCAAACGACGTCGCGAGCTTGTCGATCCAGCTATCGCGGAAATAGCCGGCGATCAGCCCGAACAGCAGCCCGAGCGTGAAGCCGATCATCGCCGCAAAGATCGCGAGCGTCACGGTATTGCCGACGGCGCGCATCACTTCCGACAGCACGGGCCGGCCGGTCGCGATGGAACTGCCGAGATCACCGTGCACAGCGCGCCATAGCCACAGCCCGAACTGCACCGGCAACGGACGGTCGAAGCCATAGGCGGTGCGCAATTGCTGCGCCAGCTCCTGCGAGGCGTCGGCCGGCAGCACCGCGACCAGGGGATCGCCGGGCGTGATATGCACGAGCAGGAAACACACCAGCGCGACGCTGATGACGATCGGGATCACATAGACGATGCGTCTGGCGATATAGGTAAACACGGGTCACTCGCTTCTTCCCTTCTCCCCTTGTGGGAGAAGGTGGCGCGCATGCAATGCGCGCCGGATGAGGGGTTCTGTCCGCGGATACTGAAGCAATCGAAGGAAACAGGCGTGTCCGCGGAGACAGACCCCTCACCCGGCTTCGCGTTCGCGAAGCCACCCTCTCCCACAAGGGGAGAGGGTGATTGGCGACTACGTTCTCAACTTCACTGCGTCATCGAGACCGGCGAGAAATCGACGAACCAGCTCTTCGGCTGCACGAAACCCTTGACCTTCGGGCTCATCGCGCGCGGCGCGACGTCGTGGGCGACGTAAAGGAACGCCGCATCATCGACGGAGGCCGCATGCAGCTCGGCAAGCGCCGCATCGCGCGCGGCGGGATCGAAGCTCTGGCGCGCCTTGGTCACGAGTTCATCGAACTTGGGGTTATTGATATAGCCCCAATTGTTCGACACCGGCGGCGCCATCGACGATTGCAGGAAGCGCACCAGCGCGAAGAACGGGTCCATCGCCGCATAGGTGACGTTGGTGGCGTTGGAGCCATTGGCGGTCGGGTCCTTGGCACCGCGCCGCCAATTGGTGAACAGCGTGTTCCATTCGATCACGTCGAGCTGTACGTCGAAATAGCATTCGGCGAGCGCCTGCTGCAGGTATTCGTTCATCGGCAATGGCAGCATCTGGCCAGAACCTGAAGCAGAGGTCTGGATCTTCACCGTCAGCTTCTTGTTCGGACCGTAGCCTGCTTCCTGCATCAGCTTCTGCGCGGCAGACTTGTCATACTTGATCTGGAAGGTCGGATTGCCGCGCCAGGGATGGCCCGGCTCGAAGGTGCCGGTCGCAGGCACCATCAACCCGGCAAGCAGGCCGTCGCGCAGACCTTCACGATCGACACAGAGATTGGCGGCCTTGCGGACGCGAATGTCGTTCCACGGCGAGCCCTCGATGCGGGAGAACTGCCAGGGCCAGACATGCGGCTCTTCATTGCTGTAGAGCACGAAGCCCCGCTGCTTGATCTCGGGCAGCGCATCCGGCGCCGGCGCCTCGACCCAGTCGACCTGGCCGGAGAGCAGCGCCGCAGTGCGCGCATTGGCTTCCGGCATCGGCAGCAGCACCATCTTGTCGACCTTCGGAACGCGCGCCTTGTCCCAATAGGCAGCGTTCTTAGCGAGTTCGAGCCGCTCGCGCGGCGTGAATTTCGTCATCTTCCACGGACCGGTCCCGGAGGCGTCCTTGGCGAACGCGGCCCAGGCGGCCTGCGATTTCGCCTTGGCGTCGGCGCCTTCTGAGGTGTCATAGAACTTCTGCCACTTTGCCGGGCTCGCCATGAACAGGTTGGTCAGGTTGATCGGCAGAAAACTGTCCGGCTCCTTGGTGGTGAGTTCGACCGTCATGTCGTCGACCTTGCGGGCCGAGGCCAGCGTCGGCATGCGCGAGGCGGTGACGCCGACCTGGCTCGGATCGAACTGCGGTGCATCCTGCTTGAGCACCTTGTCGACATTCCAGACAACGGCATCGGCATTGAACGGCGAGCCGTCATGGAAGGTGACGCCGGGGCGCAGCTTGAAAATCCACTTCTTCTTGTCGGCATCGTCGACCTTCCACTCGGTCGCAAGGCCGGGGATGACGACGCTCGCCTTGTCTGATGACGACAAGTCCCACATCGTCAGCGCGTCGTACATCGTGAGCCCGGTGAAGCGGTTGCCTTCGAAGCCCTGATCGGGCTGCCCGAGCGTGCGCGGAATATCGGCAGCGGTCATGCCGATGCGCAGCACCGTTTCGGCGCCGGCCGCGCGCGGCAGGCCCGCCAGCGCAATCGCCAGCGCTGCGGCCAGCGCCATCGTTCTGGTTTTCTCAGTACGCATTTCAAAGGTCCCTTCTTCAACTTCGGGTGATTAATTGTTGGGCAATCGTATGCAATGCCTGTGCCAAGGGGAATAGTTCTGCGGGAAATCGCCCCTGGATGCGGCGATTCTTCTCAGTCCATGCTACGAGACGGAAATATGTGCCTATTCTGGCATCAAGCTTGCTTGGTTGGCATCCGGTATTCGGAATACGTCAACGGAGCTTCAGTAACATGCGCACCCGATATTCGATTCTCGTAGCCGCTTTGGCGCTTGCCATCGGCGCAGGCTGGAGCGCCAAGCCGGCGCAAGCCGAATCCGTGGTGCGCTACGGAATCTCGATGGCGGATATCCCGCTCACGACCGGCCAGCCCGATCGCGGCGCCGGTGCCTATCAATTCACCGCCTATACGATCTACGATCCACTCGTCGCCTGGGAGATGGACGTCGCCGACCGGCCGGGAAAGCTGGTGCCGGGCCTCGCCACGGAATGGAAAGTCGACGACAAAGACAAGACCAAGTGGCGCTTCACGCTGCGCAAGGGCGTCAAGTTCCATGACGGCAGCGAGTTCAACGCCGACGCCGTAATCTGGAATCTCGACAAGGTGCTGAACGACAAGGCACCGCAATTCGACAAGCGGCAGAGCGCGCAGGTCAAGACCCGCCTGCCCTCGGTTGCGAGCTATGCCAAGATCGACGATTTCACCGTGGAGATCACGACCAAGACGGTCGACTCTTTCTTCCCCTACCAGATGCTCTGGTTCCTGGTCTCGAGCCCCGCGCAATATGAAAAGCTCGGCAAGGACTGGGACAAGTTCGCCAGCCAGCCCTCCGGCACCGGCCCATTCAAATTGACCAAGCTTGTGCCGCGTGAACTCGCCGAGCTCACCAAGAACGACGACTACTGGAACAAGAAGCGCATTCCGAAGGTCGACAAGATGGTGCTGATCCCGATGCCGGAGGCATTGACCCGCACCAACGCGCTGCTCGCGGGGCAGGTCGACCTGATCGAGACGCCGGCGCCGGACGCCGTGCCGCAGCTCAAGGCTGCCGGCATGAAGATCGTCGACAACGTCACCCCGCATGTCTGGAACTATCATCTGAGCGTATTGCCCGGCTCGCCCTGGACCGACATCCGCCTGCGCAAGGCACTCAACCTCGCGATCGATCGCGACGCGGTCGTCGGACTGATGAACGGATTGGCAAAGCCTGCCAAGGGCCAGGTGGACCCGTCGAGCCCATGGTTCGGCAAGCCGAGCTTCGACATCAAATATGATCTCGCCGCGGCCAAGAAGCTGGTGCAGGAAGCCGGTTACTCCAAGGAGAAACCGCTGAAGACGACCTTCATCATCGCCCAGGGCGGCACCGGACAGATGCTGTCGCTGCCGATGAACGAATTCCTGCAGCAGAGCTTCAAGGAGATCGGCATAGACGTCGACTTCAAGGTGGTCGAGCTCGAGACTCTCTATACACATTGGCGCAAGGGCGCGGCCGATGAGATGAACGCCGGCATCACCGCCAACAACATCGCCTATGTGACCTCGGACCCGCTCTACGCGATCGTACGCTTCTTCCATTCCGGCCAGATCGCGCCCGTCGGCGTCAACTGGGGCGGCTACAAGAACCCGAAGGTCGATGCGCTGATCGACGAGGCCAAGCAGACCTTCGACACCACCAAGCAGGACGAACTATTGGCGCAGGCGCATGCGCTGATCGTCGACGATGCGGTGCTCGTGTGGGTGGTGCACGACACCAACCCGCATGCGCTGTCGCCCAAGGTGAAGACCTTCGTGCAGGCGCAGCACTGGTTTCAGGACCTGACGCAGATCGGGTTGGAGTGAGTCTGCCGTAGATAGCGTTGTCATTCCGGGGCGCGCCTCTCGGCGCGAACCCGGAATCCATCGGACCGCAGGCGATGGCGGAAAAATGGATTCCGGGTTCGATGCTTCGCATCGCCCCGGAATGACGACGGGGAGTCGTAGGGTGGGCAAAGCGCAGCGTGCCCACCATTTCTTGCGGAGTGCGGATGGTGGGCACGCTTCGCTTTGCCCACCCTACAAATCACCGCGTCACTTCGTCAGCAACGCAAACGCGCCGTTCCAATCTTCCGGGGGCGGGCTCTCGAGAAAATGGCGGATGCGGGCTTCGTAGAGATTGTACAGACGCTCCAGCGCATGGCCCTCGTCGGTCTTGCGGCCGCGCTCGATCGCGGCGAGCGCGCCTTGCCAGTCGCGGCAGCGGTAGCAGGCCAGCATCTCGATCGTGAGATTGCGCAGGCGCTGGAAGCGGCCGGACTGCGCGATGTCATCGCGGCCGGCGATCGCGTAGATCACCTCCGGCTCCTTCTTGCCCTTGACCATGATGAAGTCGAGCTCGAGGATCGCGAACTTCTCCTTCGCGGCGAGTGCAGTCTGCGACCCCACGATGATGGGAAAACCGTATTCCTTGGACTGTCCCTCCAAGCGCGAAGCGAGATTGACGCTGTCGCCGAGCACCGAATAGTCGAAGCGCAGGTCGGAGCCCATATTGCCGACCACGCAGACGCCGGTGTTGAGGCCGATGCCGACATTGAGGGGGATGTAGACGTGGCCGCCGGCGTCAGCCTCCTGCTTGCGCAGTCTGTTAAGCTCGTCGATGCGCTCGAGCATGTCGATCGCCGCCTCGCAGGCGTTGATCTCGTGCTCCTTGTCGTCAAGCGGCGCGTTCCAGAACGCCATGATCGCATCGCCCATATATTTGTCGATCGTTCCCTTGCGGGCGAGGATCGCATTGGTGAGCGGCGTCAGGAAGCGGTTCATCAGGGCGGTCAGTCCCTGCGGATCGTGCTTGTAGGATTCCGAGATCGTGGTGAAACCGCGGACGTCGGAGAACATGATGGTCATTTCGCGCTCCTCGCCGCCGAGCACGAGTTTCTCCGGCGATTGCGCGAGCTGTTCGACCAGCGCAGGCGACATGTACTGGGCGAACGCGCCGCGGATCTGCTTCCGCTGCTGCTGCTCGCGAACGAAGCTGGAGAAGATCAGCGTGAGATAGATCGCCGTGGTCGACATCAAGGGATAGGTGAAATCGATCAGCAGGCGGTGCTGCGTGTAGAAATACCAGGAGGTGCCTATCAGCGCGGTCGCGAACACCGCACCTAAGCCGACCAGCGTGATCGGCCCGAACAGCGGGGCGAATGCAATCACGAGCAGGCCGAACACCAGCGCGGTCGCGAACTCGAACGCGATGCCGTAGTTCGGCTGCGACACGCTGGCTCCGCTTAGCGCGCTCTCCAGCACCTGAGCATGAATCTCGACGCCAGGCATCGCGGGCGTGACCGGCGTGGTCTTGATATCGTTCAGCCCGACCGACGAGGTGCCGATCAGGACCAGCTTGCCCTGGATCCTCTCCGCCGGCACCCGCCCGTGCAGCACGTCGACCGCCGAGACGTAGATCGAAGGGTCGGCCTGAGCGAAGTGCACCCAGAGCTGGCCGTTGTGGTCGGTCGGAATCCGCAAGCCGCGGAGCGAGAGGCTCTTGATACCGGCCTTGTCGGTATCGATCAGCACGGTGCCGGAGCCGGTCGCGACCCGCAGCACCTCGAAACTCAGTGACGGCATGGTCGCGCCTTGCGCCAGCATGATCATCGGCACGCGGCGGACGATGCCGTCGCGCTCGGGCCTGATCGTGAACAGGCCGCGGCCGGCGGCGGCCCCTTCCAGCACGGGGACGTTGCGCAGCAGGCCGGGGAAATCGAACATGAACGGCTGCGGCTCCTCGCCCTTCATGGCGAGCGGCGTCAGCGGCAGCGACTTGTCGAATTCGGCGACCACGAACGGCAGGCCGGAGGCGCCCAGCACCACGCGCGACTTGCCCATCGCCTCCGCCAGGATCTGGTCGTTGCTCGGCAGCGCCCGTAGCTTCGCTCTGGTCTCCTCGTCGAGATTGCGGATCGTATCGGCGGCGGCATCCGGATTGAGCCGATCAGGCTCGGAGAACACGATATCGAAGGCGATCACGACCGCACCAAGCTTGGTCAGGTTGGTGACGAGATCGGCGATCAGCGTGCGCGGCCAGGGAAACTGGCCGAGCTCGGACAGGCTCTGTTCGTCGATATCGACGACGGTGACCGGCCTGATCGTCTTGACCCGGGGCTCGACGACCTGGAAACCGTCAAACGTCCTGACCCGAAGTTCCTCGATCGGCGGGGGATCGAGCACCCTGAGCGCGGCAAAGCCGATCAACAGCGCAACGCAGGCGAGCCGCGCGTAGCCGAAGCGCCGCTTGAACCACCTTCGCAATGCCTTCAGCCGCCTCATACCGTCTCGATATCACGCCCGCGTCGATTGATCACGCCGGGAGTTTCCAGGGTGCGGTGCACCCAGGCGTGCGAGCCGGTTCGGTCAGACGCTGCCCGGCGGAAGGATGAAGTCGTTGGCGTGCAGACTGGCGAGCGCAACGTTCTTCAAGAGGATCGTGTTGTGCTCGGTGTGCCCGTTGCCATCGAGGTTGATCTGCACGTCATGGCCATCAGGCGCGGCCGCGACGTGGTCCTGGAACCAGGCGTTAAAGCTCTCCTGAGAGTTCGGATCGAAGGCGACATAGTCCAGCTCGATCTTGTCCTGGCCCGGCGTGAAGTCGCCGATCGTGGCGTGGCCCATGGCATTCTGCTTGAAGACGAAAGTGTCGTTGCCGCCACCACCGAAGAGCGTGTCGTTGCCGCCACCACCGGAGAGGATGTTGTTGTGGCCGTCGCCGATCAGCGTGTCGTCGAAAGCGGTGCCGCGCAGGTTCTCGATCGAGGAGAAGATGTCGCCTTCGGCCGCGGTGCCGGAGGTCGCACCGGTGAGCAGGTTGACGCTGACGGGACCGCTTGCGTGCGAGTAGTCCACAGTGTCGCTGCCCGGATCGTTCGGGCCGGACGGACCGCCGAGGCCGTTGAAGACATCGGGATGATCGCTGGCCATGAATACATCGGCGCCGACGCTGCCGACATAATTGAAAGCGACAGCGCTGAAGACGTCGCCGACCGCGCCTGTTCCGGCAGACGGGCCGGCGCCGGACGGAGCGCCTTCTCCGGTGGGATTGACGACGGCCTGGACGTTGATGTTCCAGCCATGGGTGCTGACCAACAGGTGCTCCGGCGTGGCCTGGCCCGGGTCTGTTGTGCGGAAAATATCGATTTCGTTGATGATGTTGGAGAAGGAGTTCGTCTGCGGATCGTAGCTGTAACCGCTTCCGACCATCTCGAATGTGATGCCTTTGTCGAAGTTGACGACGAAGGCATGAATGCCGTCAGTGCTAGCGAACTGGCCCGCCGCCAGGTCGTCATAGAACGCGCTGAAATCGTAACCGCTGGGCGTATGCACGGTGACCGCAACCGGCGTGACCACCTGGTCGGAATCGACGTGATCGACGACCACGGCCTGGGTCTGCGCCGGCGTGGTTGCGGAGGTGTGGCTGCCATGAACGACGCTGGTGGCCGTCACGGTCAGCGAGAATCTTCCGCAATAGTCCAGCGGCGTGGTGAGGGTCAGATTGCCGCCGAGGTCGGCGGCGTCGATCCGCCACGTATCGTCGACGGCGTTGTAAACGCCGTGATTGAAGATCGATCCGACCGGCGCGCCCGAGATCGTGACATAGGTCTCGTCGGGATGGGTGTCGCCGGCAATGGAGACCGAGATCGGAACGATGATCGGGGTGTGCTCCGGCCCTTCGGCCTGTTCGAACGTGCCGTTCGCGCCGACCGTCAGTATCGGGGCGACCGCGGTCTCGTAGTCCAGCGTCAAGTTTGCCGTCGAGCTCGCGCTCAGTGTTCCGTCGGAGGCGGTGTAGGTGAAGCTGACCGGGCCGGCATAGCCCGCCGCCGGCGTGTAGGTCCACGTGCCGTTGTGATTGTCGACGAGACTGCCGCCGCCGCTGGCAATATTGAGGCCGGTGATTGACAGCGACTGGCTGTCGACATCGCTCACGCCGGCCAGAAGATCGGAGGCATGGATCACGTAGGATGCGTCTTCGGTGCCGTTCGCCAATGTCACCGGCGTTGCGACCGGCGCATCGTCGGTGCCGGTGATCGTCCACGACACCGACGCCGGCGTGGTGGCGTGGCCGTCGGAGACACCATAGTTGACGGTCACCGTCGCGTGCTCGCCCTGAGCCAGATGCTGGTAGGCGGCAACGCTCGGATCGAGCGTGAAGGAATGCGTGGCCGCATTGTAGCACACACCGTCCGGCAACTGCGTCGGAACGTTCACAACCGTGAGCGTATCCTGGTCGGAATCGGACGCGTTGGCGAGCGCGTTGAGCGTGCTTTGGCTGCCATCTTCCGTCACTGATCCCGTGACAGCGCCCGAGACCACCGGCGCGTGGTTGCCGGTCTCGTTCAACGTGACTGACACGGTTTGGGTGAGCGTGCCGCCGTGACCGTCACTGATCACGACTTTGAAGGTCTCGACCTTGCTATGACCCGGCAAGCCGTCAAGCGCCTGCCGCACGGCGGCGGGATCGGCGGTGTAGGTCCAGACGAATTGCCCGCCGGCACCGCCGATATCGGATAGCTTGACCAGCGTCAGCGTTCCCAGCGCAGTGCCGCTGCCGGTATAGCTGCTGGTGGCGATATGGACGTCGTTGAGGTCAGGATCGGCGAAATTGATCGTGCCGGTCGCGGTGAGACCCACCTCGCCGTTGTGCACCTCGAACTGATCGACGCCGTCGATGCCGGTATTGCCATCGGTAGTCGGAAGGGTGAGCAGCGCGTCCTGGTTTCCGGATTGCGGCAGCTCGTAATAATGCTTGCCGTCGCCGGCCGAGTAGCCGGCGCGCGCCGGGGCGCCGCCAAGGCCGTCGGAACCGCCGCTGGCGTCACCCGTGGTCCAATCGATATCGCCGTAGCGATACTGGATATCGAAATTGCCGTTGCCTTGGCTGATCAGGACGAGCTGGAACGAATTCAGCTTGTTCGTTCTCTGATCGAAATAGCCGACATCATCCCAGGTGATGGTCATGACGCCGTCGGCCGCGTCGAGATCGTAATAGACGCTGCCATGGCCGCGGGTATCAACGTCGGCCCAGAACACCGCAATGATCGGATTGTTCAGGCCCGCGTCGATCATGCTGGGCGTATAGGCGTCGGTCGGCGAGCCGAAGGTGATGTTGCCGTTATTGTTGATGTAGAGCGAGGTGTAGTGATGGCCGAAGAAATTGATGCCGTTCGCACCGAACACCGCAGCGATGTCGATGGCGCCGGAGGAATTGTCATCGCCGGGGTCGAGCGCGAGCTCGCCATACCCCTGCGCTCCAGGAAGGTCCTTGATCAGGCCCGACCCCAGAAGTTTCGCGGCAACCTCCGGGCTGACATGGTCATACCCGCCGTTTGAGACGGCCACGTTGATCACGCCGCTCGTTACCGTTCCGGCCGCCAACGTCGGCGCATCGTTGACATTGGTGAAGGCAATGCTGGCCGCCTTCACATTGGAGAGCAGTTCTCCGTCGCTGGCCTGGATCGAGAAGGTCGGCGCGGCTTCGCAGCCGTCGTGAACGAAGCGGACGTGGCCCGCGGCGAGATCGGCCGATGTGAAGCTGGCGGTATCGATCCAGCCTTCGCCACCCCACACCTGGAACTTGCCATGCGTGACATTGGTGACCGTGAAGGTGAAGCTGGAATCGTCGAGGTCGGTGACGTTGATGTTCGCCGGCGTCAGCACCACGACGCCGCCCTCGGACACCGCGAGCGTGGCGTCGTGAACGACCGGAGGCGTGTCCGCCACCGGGATGGTCGGCGGAACGGCATTGTGGACGCCGATCGTGATCGGGATCGTCGTCGTGCCGCCATTATAGGTGAGCTTGATCAGGAATTGCTGGGTCGCCGTGTCGCCATAGACCAGCGAGGCAAAATCCGATTTGTTCTCGGCGAACGTCCAGTTCACGAAGTTGCCGTCGGCGCTGAAGCTCGCGTGCAGCAGACCGGTCGGATTGCCCGCCGCGTCGGTGACGGAGAGCGAGACGTCGTTGATTCCCCCGGTGATGCCGACTTTTCCGCTTGTCGTCAGGACCGACCCCGAGTTGGCGGTCTGCTCGACGATCGCGTTGCGGCCCGAACTCGGATCGACCACGAAAATATCGCCGCCAGGCCCGTCCGCGGTGGAAAGGTTCGACGCGTTACTGCCGAAGGCGATGAACAGGCCGCCGGCGCTGATGGTTGCGCCGAGGTTGGAGGCGGCGTTACCCGACGCCCCATCGGCCGCGGTCGACACCAGCATGATCTTCGGATGGGCGGGATCGGTGAGATTGACCACATAGGTATCGGCAACCGAATTGTGGTCGTTCGACGTCAGCGCGGCATCGCTCGCGAAGATGATGAAATGGCCGTCGGGGCTGATGACGGGGTTGTAGCTGCCGCCGCTCGGGTTCGACGTGTGGAAGACGATCTGGTGGGCCTGCAGGTCGTAGAGATAGATTTCCGAGTGCCCGTTCGCATCGGCGCTTTGATAGACGACGTAGCGGCCGTCGGCGCTGAGCGAGGCGGCGCTCGCGCCCACCCCCTGCGCGGTGCCCGCGATCGTGCTGATGACCCCGGTCGACCGGTCATAGACATAGAGATGGCCCGAGCTGCCTCCGGGATCGGCACCCCAGAACGCAACCACATGGCCGTCGGCGCTGATCGCCGGCTTCAGCAATGATCCGCCGGCGCCGGCATCGGCGGGCGTGATCGTGGTGAGGACGTGTCCCTGCCGATCGTAGACGATGATATTGCCGCCGTTCTCGACCGCGATCCTGCTGCCGTCGCCGCTGACCGCAGGCGAGGTGCCCACGCCGATCTGTATCGTCGTGTGGTACTGCGCCGAAGACGGATCGTTGTTGTAGAGGAAGATGACGCCGCTGGAGCTTTGATAGACGACGGAGTGGCCATCCGAGCTGATGGTCGGCGAACCATAGATGCCCCCGGGGGGCGAGATCACGATGGTGACGCCGGTCGCACGGTCGAACAGGTAGATGACGCCGTCAGGATCATAAGTGACGAACTGCCCGTCGGCGCTCATCACCGGCCCGAAATGATCGCCAGTGCTGGTGGTGGAGATCCTGGTGACCGTTGGCGGATTGACGACGAACGGGATCGACGGCTGCGGCCCGATGGGCTGATTATTCTGATGCCCCGGGAAGCCCTGATCAAACAACCCCTGATTTGACGTACCGCCGATGCTGGTTCCGTTGTCCGTACCCATCAGGACGGAAAAAGTCTGGCTGTTGCCAGTGTTACCGGTGCTGGTGACGTGAGTGTTGAGCGCCGAGCGGAATTCGGTTGCCGGCGAATTGGGCGAGGTCGAGCTGCCAAGGTGCGCAAATTTCGTCTGCGGATTGGCGTTGTTCTCGGTGTGCTGCGGCAGGTTCGGGTCGATCGCCTTCTGGATCTCGTAGGTATTGAGCACCGCCTGGAAGGTCGCGAATTCCTGCGCGATTTCCGCCAGCGTCTTGGCGCTTTCCCGCGCGATCAGCTCGAAAGCCGCAGTCGGCGTCAGCGTCAGGATGCTGCCATTGCTGGTCACCGTGCCGATCAGAACGCCGCGCGTGTTGAAGACCTGGACAGCATGGACCTGGTTGTCCTGCTGATCGACGACGGAGATCTTCACCGTGCCGTCGACCGAGGAGATGTCGAGGATGACAGCGGTGCCGCGGATCCCCATGGTCGCGATCGGGGTCGCGACTTTCATGTCGCCGCTCCTGGCGACCTGGCCGGCGACGAAGCTGGCGGCGCCCTGCACCAGCGTGATCAGCGACGAGTTCGAATTGCTGCTGGCGTCATAGGTGAGCTCGTTCAGCATCAACCGCGCATTGGCGTTGAGGTTGAACGTGGTGCCGTCCTTCAGGACGAGGCCGAGCGTAGAGTCGCTGCCGGTCTGCACCACGTCGCTCTGATAGACCGCTTCGCCATTATGCAGTTCGACGGTGACGCCGCTGCGCACCACGCTGGCACTGCCGGTCATCTTGGCGATATGGCCGACCAGCTCTGCCGCCGCCGGCGCTCCCGCTTGCGCGTAAACCGTGTGCCCGGTTAGCGCGTCGACGACCTTCGGATCCAGCGACGCGCCCTCGGGGGACACCAGTGTCGGGTGCTTGTCGCCGTGGAAGTAGTTCGGCACTACGACGCGATGCAGATCGTCGGTGATGACGAGATCGTTGCCGGATTTGTGGAAGTTGCCGGCGAACAGAAGATGCGCGTCAGGAACAGTAAAGCTGTCCGCGTGGCCAGCGCGGAACGAAAACGAATCAAGATCGATATGCGCGTTGGAAAGAGACCCCAGCCCACTCGACGCAACTGTGTCGTCGTATTTCAATGCCCCCACCAGAAATAGTTAATAAAAATGTAAATTTCCTTAGCCAAACCTACACATACCATTAGGAGAAACCACGCGAAAGCACGCACACCGAGTGCGAGACCCATTGGCTGCGTTGTCGGGAAGCCTTCGTCCAGCCTGGCGCGAAGCGGATTTGATCCGGCGCGTGCTGGTGCCAGAAGAACGCATGGAGCCCCATTTCAATTTGCAGAAAATTTTAGTGAATTCAATTACTTATTTCGAAGGAAGGATATTTCCGACTGCTGGCCATCCGTCCAACCTGAGCAACGTACACCGGCGTTCGGGCGCCCAATGTGATGTAGATTACCGATCAAGGGAAAAGCTGCCCCGTTAGTTATATGTTCAGAAAGACCGGCCGCCTGATGCGTCCGACGACTTTGATGCTGTTGCGCCAGCCCCGCCTGCGGACGCGCGCTTATTAAGCCAACATCAAGGATAAGACATCGTTACCCCCGAAAAGGTTCGACCGCCGTGGTTGGCAAGATCGATAAAATTTTCGACGCTTTGGCGAGACCGGCTTCAGCGTCTTCCGCATTTCTCCCGCTCGTCCGCATCTCCTTAAACAGATCGCAAGCGCTCTCGCACGATCCTCTTCCCACGAAACGATCTGGTCACGCGCTGGCGAAACGCCGCCGAGGCCCGGACAGGGGTGTCAGATGGGAATGTTCGGTTACGCGGGTGCGCTGCGCGCGCTCATGTTCGCCTTTGGTCTTCTTTGGCTTGCACCGGTGGCAGAGGTCAGCGCGGGGACGCTGCTGTCGCCGGGGGGCGCGGTCCTGATCAAGAAATCGATCGAGCCGTTCGGGCGCGCGACAGCCATCCTCTCGGAAGGCGGATTGCGCGACAAATGGCTCAGCCTGCAGCGCCGGCTTGCCGATGATCTGGTGCAGCTTGCGCTCTGCGAGGGCGACCGCGAGAGCTGCGTCTCGCCGGCCGCGCTGAAATTTCTGGCCGTCATCGACGGCGCGAAGGCCACAGAGGGCCGCGCCCGGCTCGGTGAAGTCAACCGCGCCGTCAATCTCGCGATCAGGCCCGCGGACGATCTCGTGCAATATGGCGCGATCGACGTCTGGGCTTCGCCGCTGATGACCTTTGCGAACGGCGCCGGCGATTGCGAGGACTATGCCATCGCCAAATTCGTCGCGCTGCGTCTGGCCGGCATGGCGCCGGAGGACCTGCGGATCGTCATCATGCATGACACGCTCCACGGCGAGGATCATGCCGTGGCCGCGGCCCGGCTCGATGGCCAGTGGCTGACGCTGGACAACCGCCGCATGATGATGGTGGCCGATACCGACGTCAGGAACTACCGGCCGACTTTCGTGGTCGATGAGGTCGGCGTCCGGCGATACGAGGATACACCGCTGGTGGCCGAAGCGACGTTGCGCTAACCCGCGGATTAGGGGACTTCGTCGTTGCGAGGAGCGTAGCGACGAAACAATCCATCTCTCCGCGCGTGGCGGCATGGATTGCTTCGCTTCGCTCGCAATGACGAGTAACCACTCCCTCAAAACGACAGGCTGTCCTTCGTCAGCACCCAGCGTCCGTTCTTGATCTGCTGCACCTGCGTGATGGTGTTGGCGAGGTGGTCGTTCCTGGAGAATTTGGTCGGCGGCGAATTGAAGATGTCGAGAAACTTTTCGCCCGACTCGAGCGAATCCAGCATCTTTTGGCCGGTCAGATCCTTGCCCGCCTTCTGCGCATAGAAGGCGAACGTCATCACCGCGTTGTAGCCGATGATCGCCTGCGTGTTGGCGTCGGTGCCGAACATCTTCTTATAGTTGATAAGCCAGTCCTTCACCTTGCCCTTGGCGGTGTCCTCATAGGGGATCTCGAACCCGGACGCCGCATAGAGGCCCTCCACCGCTTCCTTGCCAAGCGCCGGCACTTCGAGCACGTTGGTCGGCGTCGCGCCGAGGAAGGTCACTTCCCAGCCGAGCTTCCTGGCTTCGTTCATCGCGCCGATGGTCTCGCGGATTACGGTGCCGAGCACGACGAGGTCGCAGCCGTCGGCCTTCATCTTGGCGACCTGGGCGCTGAAGTCGGAGGCGCCGCGCTTGTAGCTCGTGATCGAGGCCGGCTGCAGCTTCATCGCTGCGAGCTGCTGGGTGAAGCCGTCGAGCACGTTTTTGCCGTACTCGTCATCCTGATGCATGATGCAGGGCTTCTTCGGGTTCTTCTCCTCCACCATGTATTTGAGCGCGGCGCGCGTGCTCTCGACATAAGGCAGCAGGTTGTTGAACTTCAGCCGCTCCTGCGGCTTGCTCGGATCGAACTTGAAGGTGAATTCGGCCGCCGTCAGCGGGAAGAGCTGGAGCACCCCGGCGTCGAACAGCACATCCTGCGCGGCCAACACAGTCGGCGACCCCATCGGGCCGATCATCGCGAAGATCTTATCGCGCTCGACCATCTTCTGCGAGGCCAGCACGGCTTTCTTCGGGTCGTAGCCATTGTCCTCGAGGATCATCCTGATCTTGCGGCCGTTGATACCGCCGCTCGCATTGATCTCCTCCACCGCCATCTTCATGCCGTTGGAGACCGGCACACCCCAGACCTTGATCGGCCCGGACAAATCCTGATGGGTGCCGATGACGATCTCGTTCGCCGAGATGCCTTCATTGGTGACCTTGGTTTGCGCTGACGCCGGCAGATAGGTCAGCGCCACCGCACCCACCGCAAGGCCCAATGCCTTGAACGCTTTCGACATAATGATCCTCCTCTCCATGGCCCATATCGAGCGAAGGACCGGGCCTGTTTTGGCTCCCTCGCCTTTTCTTCACCTCGCCCCGCTTGCGGGGAGAGGTCGAAATTCAAGCGCAGCTTGAATTTCGGGTGAGGGGGAGCTTCTGCGAATCCGTCTGTCACCGTCTTCGCGGTAGAGCCCCTCACCCCGACCCTCTCCCCGTAAGAACGGGGAGAGGGAGTAATAAGCCGTGCCTAGGCGACCGCGCGCTCGCCGTACATCGCCTCGATCTCGGCGGCATAGCGTTTGTTCACGAAGCTGCGCTTCAGCTTCATTGTCGGCGTCAATTCCTCATCCTCGGGCGTGAGCTGGCGCTCGATCAGATAGAATTTCTTGATGGTCTCCACGCGGGCGAAATTGGCATTCACGGCCTCGATCTCGCGGTGGATCAGGTCCTGAATCTCCGGCGCGCGGCACAGGCTCGCGTAATTGGTGAAGGGGATGTCGTGATCCTGGGCGTATTTCTCGACATTCTCCTGGTCGATCATCACGAGGCAGGTGAGGTAGGGCCGCTTGTCGCCGATCACCACCGCGTCCGAGACATAGGGCGAGAATTTGAGCTGGTTTTCGATTTCCGACGGCGTGATGTTCTTGCCGCCGGAGGTGATGATGATGTCCTTCATCCGGTCGGTGATCTTGACGTAGCCTTCGTTGTCGATCGTGCCGACATCGCCGGTATGCAGCCAGCCTCTGGCGTCGATAGTCTCGGCGGTCTTCTCGGGCTGGTTGAGATAACCCATGAACAGGAAGTCGCCTCGGATCAGGATCTCGCCCTTCGGGCAGATCATCACCTCACCCCAGGGCGCGGCCTTGCCGACCGAACCGAGCTTGATGCGCTCGGTCGGCATGATGGTGGCGACGCCGCAATTCTCGGTCTGGCCGTAGACCTCGCGCATGTCGATGCCGAGCGCGAGGTACCAGCGGATCAGGTCAGGCGCGATCGGCGCGGCGCCGGTGAACGCGATCCGGCAGCGGTCGAGCCCGAGCATGCGGCGGATGTTGCGGAACACCAGCCGATAGGCCAGTTGGTTGGCAAAGCGTAGCGGCAGCGGCGGCTCTTCGCCTTCGAGCCGATAATCGGTCATGCGATAGCCGACCGCCATCGCGCGGCGATAGACCCAGTTCTGGAACGGGGTCGCATCCTTCAGCGCGATGGTAATGCCGGAGTACATTTTCTCCCACACCCTGGGCACGGCGAGGAAGGCGGTTGGTTGCACTTCGCGCAGATTGTCCGGCACGGTTTCGGGGCTTTCAGCGAAATTCATCACCGATCCGAGCGCGACCGAGACGTAGTAGCCGCCGATGCGCTCGGCGACGTGACACAGCGGCAGGAACACCAGCCGCTCCTCGTGATCGGTCGACGGGTAGAGGTCATTGGCGTGGCGCATCTGATGCGTCACGCTGCGGTTGGCGTGCATCGCGCCCTTGGGCGGACCCGTGGTACCCGAGGTGTAGACGAGGATCGCAAGATCGCCACTGGTCCGGCTTCCGATCATCTCGTCCCACAAGGCCTCATTGTCCTGCGCGTGATTGCGGCCCAGCGCGGTGAATTCGGCAAGCGACATCACCATCGGATCGGAGAAGCCGCTCAGGCCCTCCATGTCGAAGACGACGATCCGCTCCAATGTCGGGCAGCGCGAGCGGCAGGCGAGCAGCTTGTCGAGCTGTTCCTCGTCCTCCGCGAAGACCACGCGGGTGCGGGAATCATTGATGAGATATTCGACCTGGACCGGCGAATCCGTCGGGTAGATGCCGGACGAGACGCCCCCGGCGCAGAGGATGCCCATATCGGCATAGACCCATTCCGGCACGGCGTTCGCGATGATGGAGGCGACATCGCCGGGGCGAAAGCCGATGGCATGCAAGCCGTAGGCGATGTCCTTGGAGATCTGCAGCCACTCGCGCCAGCTTGTCGGCTGCCAGATGCCGAATTTCTTCTCGCGGATCGCGGGCCTGTCGCCTCGCGTCTCCACCGCCAGCAGAAAACTCCTCGCGATCGTGTCGGCGACCGTCAGCACCGCCGGTCCGGCCATGCCCGTTCCCTCCTCTCCTCGCCTGTCGCGACCGCCGGCTTTTGCGCCGATCTTTCCGCGACAGGCCTTCAATTTACCGCCAAGTCCCTCTCAACGCCATGTTTTCTTCTTTTTCCAGCGTCGCTCCCCCCGCGCACCCGCCTCCTTGGCGCCGAGATAGAACTCCTGGATATCCTTTGAATGCATCAACCGCTCGCAGGTATCGTTCATCACGATGCGGCCGATCTCCAGCACATAGCCGTAATGCGCCGTCTCCAGCGCGACCTTGGCGTTCTGTTCGACCAGCAGGATCGACATGCCCTGCTCTTCGTTGACCCGGCGGATGATGGTGAAGATCTCCTTCACCAGGATCGGCGACAGCCCGAGCGATGGTTCGTCCAGCAGCAGCAGCGTCGGCCGGTTCATCAGCGCCCGGCCGATCGCAAGCATCTGCTGCTCGCCGCCGGAGAGCTGCCCGGCTGGCTGGTCGATCCGCTCCTTCAGCCGCGGGAAGTAGCCGTAAACGCGGTTCAAGTCCTCGGCGACGCCGTCGCGGTCCGTGCGCGGATAAGCGCCCATCATCAGGTTCTCGCGCACCGACAGGAACGGAAACACCTCCCGCCCTTCCGGCACGTGGCTCAAACCCAGCCGCACGATCTTGTCGGCCTCCATGCGCTGGATCGGCCTCCCCAAGAATTCGATCGAGCCCTTCTGCGGATCGAGGATGCCGGAAATCGTCTTCAGCACCGTGGTCTTGCCGGCGCCATTCGCCCCTAGCAGCGTGACGATCCTGCCGCGGGGCACTTCCAGGCTGATGCCGCGGATCGCCATGATCGGCCCGTAATAGCTCTCGATATTGCTGAGCTTCAGGATGATCTCGGGCGTGACGGCGGCGATCATGGCGTCATGCTCCGAGATAGGCCGCGACGACGTCGGGATGCTGCTGGACGTCCGCAGGCGAACCCATCGCCAGCACCCGGCCGTAGTTCAGCGCGATGACGCGATCGGAGACCCGGTTCACCAATGTCATGTCGTGCTCAACCATCAGCACGGTGATGCCGAGTTCGGATCTCATGTCGCGGATCCAGAACGACATGTCGTCGGTTTCCTCCACGTTCAGTCCCGACGATGGCTCGTCCAGCAGGATCAGCTTCGGCTCCGAGCACAGCGCGCGAGCCAGCTCGATCACCTTGCGCACGCCGTACGGCAATCCGGAGATCAGCTTGTCGCGATAGGGCTCGAGATCGAGGAATTCGATCACCTGTTCGACGCGGCGGCGATGCACCTTCTCACTCGCGCGCACGCTCGGCAGGAACAATAGCTCCTGCCAGAGCTGCGTGGTGGAGTGGCGATGACGGCCGACCAGCAGATTGGAAAGCACCGTCGCATTCTCGAACAGTTCGATGTTCTGGAAGGTGCGGGCGATGCCGAGCTTGGCGATGTCGTAGGCCGGCTGCTCGGTGATGTCCTGATCCTCGAAGAAGATCTTTCCTGAGGTCGGCGGATAGATGCGCGAGATCAGGTTGAAGATTGAGCTTTTTCCTGCGCCGTTCGGCCCGATGATCGAAAGTATCTCGCCCTTCTCGACCGCGAAGCTCACGGCATCGACCGCCTTGAGGCCGCCGAAGTGAAGCGAGAGATTCTCGGCGCGAAAATAGCTCATCGGTTCCGCTCCGACTTCACATAGATCTTCTGCCGCTTGAAGGTGGCGCGCTTGTAGAGCGGGAAGAGCTGGAAGAAGAGCTTGATCTTGAGCCAACGGCCGTAAAGACCGAGCGGTTCGAACAGCACGAACAGCACGATGATGATGCCGTAGATCGCGCCCTTCAGGCCATTGGCGGAGGCAAACGCGGCGACTGAGTTCTGGATATGCGCGGCGCGCTCGGTGCCGGCGCCAAGCGCCGCGGCGAGCCCTGCGATCACGCCGGGCATGTCGTCTTTCAGATAGGTCAGGAACGGATCGATCATGACAAGGAAGATCGCGCCCAGCACCGCGCCATGCAGGCTGAAAGTGCCGCCGATCAGGATCACAATGATGAACTCGATCGAGAGCTGCAGCGTGAACATCTCCGGGCTGATGAACGAGAGCTTGTGCGCGAACAAGACGCCGGCAAAGCCGGTGATGGCGGCGCTGATGGCAAAAGACTTCACCTTGTAGAGCGAGACGTTGATGCCCATGCTGCGCGCCGCCGTCTCGCTGTCGCGGATCGCGACGAAGGCGCGGCCGGTCGGCGAGCGCAAAAGGTTCAGCGAGCCGACGATAGTCAGCACCAGCACCGCAAGGCAGAGATAATAGAAGGTCGGCCCGTCGCGCGGCACTGCGGTGCCCAAGAAATAGAGTGTCTTGACCCGCATGCCCTCATTGCCATGAGTCACGCTCTCCCAGCGCGCCAGGATCTCCTCGACAATGAAGGCAAAGGAGATGGTGGCGATGACGAGATAGATGCCCTGCAGCCGTAGCGCCGGGAAGCCGACCAGCGCGCCGACCACGCCGGTCAATAGCCCCGCGGCCAGGAAATAGACCGGAAAGGGCACGTTGAACTGCTGCAGATAGGCAGCGGTGTAGGCGCCGATCGCGAGAAACGCCGCGTGCCCAAGCGACGCTTGCCCGGTGAAGCCGGTCAGGATCAACAGCCCCACGCCGACCGTCGCATAAATGCAGACGAAGACGAGCTGGCTCATCAGATAGCTCGAGAGCACGTGCGGCGCGATCAGGAGCAAGGCCAGCAACAGGCCATAGGAGAAGATGTAACCCGAATGCGGGAACAGTTTGATGTCGTCTTCGTAGTCGGTCTTGAACAGGAACCGCATGCTGCTCAAACCTTCTTGCGCACGTGAAGGCCGAACAGGCCTTCGGGCTTCAGCAGCAGCACCGCGAGCAGCACGATGTAGGGCGCGACGTCCTTCCAGCCTTGGGGCAGATAGAAGCCGGCCATGCTCTCGATCACACCGATCAGCACGCCGCCGACCACAGCGCCAGGGATCGATCCGAAGCCGCCGAGGACGGCCGCCGGAAACGCCTTCAATCCCAGCACCAGGCCGACATTGGAGTGAATGAACGTAATCGGCGCCAGCAGCACGCCGGCGCAGGTGGCGACCGCCGCCGAGATCGCCCATACGATCGAAACCACGCGCTTGACCGGGATGCCCATGTAATAGGCGGCCAGCATGTTCTCCGAGCTCGCCCGCATCGCGGTGCCAAGCGTGGTGCGGTTGAAGAACAGATAGAGCAGCGCACACAGGATGATCGTCGCCGCGATCACCGACAGCTTGTCGTAGGCCAGCACGAGGCTACCGATGCGCAGGACGCCCTGGCTGAACGGCGTCTCGATCTTGAAGTCGTCTGTCCCCCAGATGATGCCGGCGACCGAGCGCAGGAAATAGCCGAGGCCGATGGTCGCCATGATGACGGAGAACTGCGGATAGCCGAGGATCGGCCGCACCACCACCCGCTCCGCCAGCATGCCGAACAGCGCCATCGCCGCCACCGCGCCGGCAAAGCCGATCCAGTAATTGAGGCCGAGCATGCCGATGAAGGTGAAGGCGAAAAAGCCGCCGAGCATCATCAGGTCGCCCTGGGCGAAATTGACGACCTCCGTTGCCTTGTAAACGAGCACGAAGCCGAGCGCGATCAGGCCGTAGACGCAGCCAAGCGCAATGCCGCTCACGAGCTGCTGAACGAAGTCCAGCATCGTTTTCCCTCCCCGATGCACGGCAAATTCTTGGCGACCGCTCGTTGCATCCCGCTTCCGCCCTCCTCTTTTCGGGAGCGCTGGAAGCTGTCTATGTCCGGCGGCGATTTGAGCGCAAAGCAGGAACCAGAGTCAACAAAGCGCTGCGCCCGCCGTCTGGCATAATTGCGCAGAAATGCCGCAGCCGAACGTTCCCGCGCATTGCCCGCGTTTTGCGGCCTGCGATTCACCGCGCCGAAACGCTTTTCGGCCCATGGTCCGCAACCAGACATCAACCTGGACCGTCCCCACATCATGCCATCAGATGCGCCAGCACTCGGAGTGCGAGGGTTAACCAAGCGTTTCGACCGGCCGGCGGTCGACGCGCTCGATCTCACCGTGCGCCCCGGCGAGTTCTACGCGCTGCTCGGGCCGAACGGCGCCGGCAAGACCACGACGCTGCGGATGGTCGCCGGCCTGCTCAAGCCCGACGCCGGCTCGGTATCGATCTTCGGCATCGACGCCCTGTCCGATCCGATCGCCGCCAAGCAGATCCTGGCCTGGGTGTCGGATGAGCCGATGGTTTACGACAAGCTCACCCCCCTCGAATATCTCGAATTCGTCGCCGGCCTCTGGGGCATCGATCCCCGCCTTTCCGAACGCTCAGCCCAGGACCTCCTCGTCTCGCTCGGGCTCGAGCCGCATCTGCACGAGCGCTGCGAGGGATTCTCCAAGGGCATGCGCCAGAAGGTGGCGCTCGCCGGCGCGCTGGTCCACGACCCCAGCCTCATCATCCTCGACGAGCCGTTGACCGGCCTCGACGCGCTCTCCGCCCGCCACGTCAAGGGCCTGTTGCAGGAGCGCGTGCGCGCCGGCTCCACCGTGATCATGACCACGCACATCCTTGAAGTCGCCGAGCGCATGGCCGACCGCATCGGCGTCATCGCCAAGGGCAGGCTCGTGGCCGAAGGCACGCTCGCGGAACTGCGCCAGCGCAACGGCCGCAACGACACCAGCCTCGAAGACGCCTTTATCGCCCTGGTCGAGACCGAGGCGGCCGCCGCATGAGTTCGGCGACCGACCTCACCTGGTTCGCCCGGCACGAAATCCGCCTCGCCTGGCGCGAATGGCTGGCGATGATGACCGGCCGACAGGGCCGCCGCAAACGCGCGGTGATCGGCCTCGTCATTTTCGCCGCCATCCTGCATTTGCCGGCCTATGCGGTGGTCGGCCGTTTTGCCGACCTGACGCTGCCGCTCGACAAGTCCGCGCTGATCGTGATGTCGTCGACGATCTTCCTCGCCTGGGCGCTGATCCTCTCGCAGGCGGTCGAATCGGTGACGCGGGTATTTTACGCCCGCGCCGACCTCGATTTGATCATGTCCTCGCCGGTCCGGCTCACCAATATCTTCTCGGTCCGCATTGCCGCCATCGCACTGCAGGTCACCGGCATGGCGCTGTTGTTCTCGACGCCCTTCGTCGATGTGCTGGTGGTCAGCGACGGACCGCGCTGGCTCGCCGCGTTCGGCGTCGTCATCGCGATCGGCCTTTCGGCCGCGGCGGTCGCCACCGCCCTCACGGTGGCGCTGTTCCACCTGATCGGCCCGCGCCGCACCCGCCTGGTAGCGCAGGTGCTGGCCGCGATCATCGGCGCCGGTTTCGTCATCGCACTGCAGATCGCCGCGATCCTCTCTTACGGCACGCTCTCGCGTTTCGCCGTCCTGACCTCCGATACCGTGGCTGGCTTCGCGCCTGATGCCGGCAGCATGCTGTGGTGGCCGGCCCGCGCCATGCTCGGCGACGGCGAGGCGCTCTCGCTCCTGCTCGTCTTCAGCCTGATGCTGCTCGGCGCCGTGATCGTGGCACTCTCGCCGCGCTTTGCCGATACCATCATCAGCATCTCGGCGAACCCGGCGACGGCCAGCCGAACGGCCACGGTGCGAACATTCCAGCGCGGCTCGCGCCAGCAGGCGCTGCGCTGGAAAGAGTTCATGCTGCTGCGGCGCGATCCCTGGCTGCTGTCGCAGAGCCTGATGCAACTGCTCTACCTGGCACCGCCGGCGCTGATGCTGTGGCGGAGCTTTGCCGATGGCTCCGCCGGCCTGACGCTGATCACGCCCGTTATCGTGATGGCGGCGGGCCAGCTTGCCGGCGGCCTCGCCTGGCTGACGATATCGGGCGAGGACGCGGCCGACCTGGTCGCGACCGCGCCGCTGTCGCCCTCGCAGGTGATCCGCGCCAAGATCGAAGTGGTGCTGCTTTCGATCGCGCTGGTGGTCGCGCCGTTCGTCATCGCACTGGCGTTCGCCTCGGTGCTGCAGGCGATCGTCACCGCGCTCGGCGTGACCATCGCCACGATCTCGGCCGCCACGATCCAGCTCTGGTTCCGCGTGCAGGCCAAGCGCAGCCAGTTTCGCCGCCGCCAGACCTCCTCGCGCGTCGCCACTTTCGCGGAAGCCTTCTGCTCGATCGGCTGGGCGGCGACGTCCGCGCTCGCGCTGGCAATGCCGATCGCGGCCGTTATCACCGGCGCGATGACGCTGATGGTGCTCGCCACGACCTGGAAGATCAGCCCGCGGCGGGAGTGATGTACCCGTCGTCCCGGGCTTGACCCGGGACCCATAACCACAGGCCTTTGTTGTATGCTCCGCCGTAACTGCTTGCTCGCGCCACAACGGCTCCCTGTGGTTATGGGTCCCTGCTTTCGCAGGGACGACAGCGGTGCAGGATGCGATCGCGGTGGCGCAATGACGCCCATAATCGCAGCAGCAAGGGCAATGACGGCCACCGGATTCGACGGTAGAGTGGCATGGACGTCACCGCCGACGGACCTTGCCCATGTTGCGATCGATCCTCGCCGCCCTTGCCCTGCTCGGCCTCCTCAGCATCGCGGCCCATGGGCAGGACGCCCAGCGCAGCGAATGCCTGGCGATGGCCAATGCACCGCCGCGCGCCACGCCGGTCAGCCTGCGCCGGCTCGCCAATGCCGACGAGGTCGGGATCACCTATGCCGGGCACTCCACCTATTACATCGATACCCCCGGCGGCATCCGGATCGCGACCGACTACAATGGTGCCTACCGCACCGGCCGCCTGCCTGATGTCATCACCATGAACCGGGCGCATAGCACGCATTACACGCTGTTTCCCGATCCGAAGATCCCGCATGTGCTGCAAGGCTCGGGCGAGAACGGTCAGCCCGCCCATTATGCGATGCGGATCGGCGATGTCTTCGTCCGCAATGTCACCACCGACATCCGCCGCACCTATGGCAAGGACTCCGGCGGCGAGATGATCAAGGACGGCAACTCGATCTTCATCTTCGAGGTCGCCGGCCTCTGCATCGGCCATCTCGGCCATTTGCACCACAAGCTCGACGAGAGCCATTTCGTGGCCATCGGCCGGCTCGACATCGTGATGGTGCCGATCGACGGCACCTTCACCATGTCGCTTTCCGGCGTCTCCGAAATCACCAAGCGGCTGCGCGCCGCCGTGGTGCTGCCGATGCACCGCTTCGCCACCCCGCTCGACGAATTCATGCGCCTGATCGGCCAGCAGTTCGAGATCGATCAGCGCAGCGAGCGGACGCTTAAGATTTCGCGCGACACGCTGCCATCGACTCCGACGGTGATCATCCTCGACGGCGTGTAGTTCACCTCGCCCCGCTTGCAGGAGAGGTCGAAATTCAAGCTTCGCTTGAATTTCGGGTGAGGGGGAGCCTCCGCGCACATCGCTACCATCGTATTTGCGGAGAGGGCCCCTCACCCCGACCCTCTCCCCGCGAAGGGCGGGGAGAGGGAGATCCTCGCCTACGCCCACTCGCCTTTGCGGAACACGGGGACGCGGCTGCCGTCGGTCCTGACGCCATCGATGTCGGTCTGGCTGGAGCCGATCATCCAGTCGATATGGATCAGGCTCTGATTGCCGCCTTGCGCTGCGATCTGCTGCGGGGTCAGCTTGTCGCCGTCGATGAAGCATTTCGAATAGCACTGGCCGAGCGCGATATGCGAGGCGGCGTTCTCGTCGAACAGCGTGTTGAAGAATAGCAGTCCGCTCTTGGAGATCGGCGAGGAGTGCGGCACCAGCGCGACCTCGCCGAGGCGGCGCGCGCCCTCATCGGTGTCGAGCACCTTTTTCAAGACTTCTTCGCCGCACGAGGCCCTGGCTTCGACGATCCGCCCTTCCTCGAACCTGACCTGGATATTGTCGATCAGGGTGCCCTGATAGGACAGCGGCTTCGAACTCACGACGTGACCGCTGACGCGGCGGCAATGCGGGGTGGTGAAAACCTCTTCCGTCGGGATGTTGGCGTTGCAGGTGACGCCGTTCTTGGCAACCGACGCGCCGCCTTCCCATTCATGGCCGTCGGCGAGCCCGATCGTGAGATCGGTCCCCGGTCCCGTATAGTGCAGCGCGTGAAAGCGCTGGCCGTTCAGCCATTGGGTTCGCTCGCGCAAGACCGCATTGTGCTTCTCCCAGGCGGCGACCGCACCGTCCTGGTCGACGCGGGACGCCGCAAAGATCGCGTCCGCCAGCTTCCCCACCGCGGTCTCCAAGGGATCGTCAGGAAAAACCTGCTTGGCCCAGGATGCGCTGGGATAGGCGATGATGTTCCAATTGACCTCGAAATTGACGATCTTTTCCAGCGCCGGCTGATAGGCGACCGAATTGGCCTTGCTGGCGCGCGCAACCTTGGTCGGGTCCTCGCCCGACAGCAGCATCGGGTTGTCGCCGACCACCGCCAGCCGCGCGGTGTTGGCGGAGAACGCCTTTGCCATGCCCTCATAGAGCCAGTTCGCCGCGCGATCGAAGCCTTCGTTATGGCCATGGCGATAGCGCGCCAGCGTGACCTCTTCGTCGGAGAGGATCGGCGTGACCAGGCCGGCGCCGGCCTTGTAGGCATGCACCGCGAGCCGCCGCACCAGCGGCAGCGCCGACGACGGCGCGGTCAGGAGCAGGTCCTGTCCCGGCTGCAATCCGAGCCCGACCTTGATGGCGACTTCGGCGAGACGGTCG
This sequence comes from Bradyrhizobium sp. LeoB3, assembly GCF_055456055.1. Lineage (NCBI taxonomy): Bacteria > Pseudomonadati > Pseudomonadota > Alphaproteobacteria > Hyphomicrobiales > Nitrobacteraceae > Bradyrhizobium > Bradyrhizobium sp. LeoB3. The sequence goes on along the minus strand of NZ_JBVBEF010000035.1, from coordinate 1,815 downwards.
AGCTTTTCGGGATCGATTGCGGCGGAAAGGTTGCGTTGCGATGCGGTCATTCGGGATCCTTGAAATCGGTGGCTTTAGCAGAGATAGGCGATCGGCGCGGGCCCTTCAACGTTTCACCGAGGACAGCACCCGGTCGACCATTTCGGATGGAAGCCCGGGACGACGTGGGGAGAGCGGACCCCTAGGATGGGTAGAGCGAAGCGAAACCCATCAACTTCGGCGGCAAGGGGCACGAATGATGGGTTTCGCTTCGCTCTACCCATCCTACGATTGTCGTCCCCGCGAAAGCCGTAGGGTAGGCAAAGGCGCACTTGCGCCGGGCCCACCATCCAGTGCTGTACTCGCGATGGTGGGCACGCTTCGCTTTGCCCACCTACGGCGTCGCCGCAAGTCATGATTCAAATTTCAAACAGCAGTGGGGATGTGAGTTCGCATTCTCGCGGCATGCTTTGCCCGAGCTTTGCGTACCTTTCCACCCTCTCATTGAACAGAGGGCGCAGGGAAAGCCGGGTGCTGGTTGCACCCGTGGGTCCCGTGCAACAAAAAGCACGGGGGTAGGACCACAGGTTCAACCGAAGCATTCCGGCTTTCCCTGCGCGATGGTTTTACGGTTTCCTTCGTGCTCTTCCCGGTGACCGGGCTTTCTTGCCACCGTCACTTCGTTAGAAGCTTAGCGCCAGCGTCGGGGCGCCAGAACCACACGACTTCACCGTCCGCCGGTGTTGCGTTCGTCTCTCGCAATACCTGCGTCCACCGCATCTCACCGCAACGTTCGTGACGATCGCGAGCCGCCCCTCATCCGCCGTGAGACGCGCGGAGTTAAATCACTGATTTGCTCGACGGCGAAAGCGGAATGTTTTTCGCTGCAGGGCTGGACAGACTGTAGCTGATTTGCCCGTCGGGTTGATTTGTCGCACCGAAAGCAGCCACATCGTCATTCCGGGGCGTCGCGAAGCGATGAGCCCGGAATCCATTTCGCCCTCGCGCCTGCCGTCCGATGGATTGCGGGCTCGCGCCAAGAGGCGCGCGCCGGAATGACGAAGAGTGGTGGTTGAGGCGGCGCCCGGCTACACGAATCAATGTGCTGAGGACGCTGCTTTACACGATCAGGAATCAGCGGTCGCCACGCAGCCTCACGGCGCCACGCTGCTGTGGGCCACTTGCTTCGTGACGGGCCGTTCGCTGTGCGGCGAGCCCAGGGCGGTCCAGATCGCGGCGGCGAGCGCCAGGGCGGTCAGGATGTAGGGGGCAGCGTTCGGACTTCTGTTCTTCATCATCTCATCCGGCCGAATGGCGCGCGTGCATGCCGAACACTCATCTCGCTGCATGAATACTTTGTCGGTATTAGGACGGTGCGCAAACTTAGCCACTAAAAAGTATTTGATTTGGGGCGACTGAATCGTCCATGCGATCACCCCATGACAGATTCATGACACGGGGACCTTGTGTGACTACCCAACCGCCAAGACTTCACGAAAACAGCAAACGTCGCAAATCGGCCCAGGAAGCGGTGGCCCGTTCGCTTGAGCGCGAACTGGGCTTTCTGGCCGAAGAGCGAAAAGAGCGTGCCCTGCTGCTCGGATTGGATCCGACCGTGGTCGCGCCGAATCTCAGCAAGCCGGCGGAGTAGCGGACCACTAGATCATGATTCGATTAGACGGAATCGAATCATGATCTCATCTCTTTGTTTGAGCATGATCTTTTCGGAAAACCGGCTTCCACTTTTCCGGATCATGCTCTAGAGCGTGTTGTTTTTTAGCGGAATCGGGATTCCCAATTGGAGGAATTTCTGATTCAAACTCCATGCTGGGGCCG
>NZ_JBVBEF010000034.1:0-78645 GCF_055456055.1 Bradyrhizobium sp. LeoB3 | reverse complement strand
CTCTTCTCACCCGAGGAGTGCGCCAACTATCTCAAAAACTCAGGATATGTTTCCGTATAAAAACATCACGCTCTAGCATTTTGCTATGCCGGCGACATCACGATGTTCGGCGGCTTGGTGGAGCTGCTTGACACGGCCCTCTTGCAGGTGCCATTAATAGTCCGAACGATCGATCTAAGAAAGAGGCGCGGGAGGTTAAAGGGAGGAGTCATGTCTGGTCAGTCGCCAAACCTGGATTATCGCACGCTGATTGAACCGACGCGGGTTCGCAGTGTGGTGTATCACGACCCGCAGATCTTTGAGCAGGAACTGGAGCGCATCTGGCATCGGACGTGGGTCTATGTCGGCCACATCAGCGAGGTCCCGAATAAAAACGACTATGTGACGAAATCCATCGGGTCGACTCCGGTGCTGATGGTTCACGATCGCGATGGCAAGATCAGTCTACTTCTGAACAAGTGTCCGCATCGCGGCAATCAGCTCTGCGCCTACCGGCAAGGCAACCGCGGCACGTTCACGTGCCCTTATCATTCCTGGACATTCGCCAATACGGGAGATCTGATCGGCTATGCCTATGCCGACGGCTACGGCGATGCAGACAAGTCGGGGTTCTCGCTCGGCAGGGTGCCGCGCGTCGGCATCTACCGGGGGTTCGTCTTCGGATCTTTCGCGAACGAGGGGCCGTCTCTGGAGGAACACCTCGGCGGTGCGACCGCCTCGATCGACCAGCTGTTGGAAAACTCGCCCGAAGGCGAACTCGAGCTGACCGCAGGCTTCCTGCAGCACCGTACCAAAGCGAACTGGAAGTTCATGCTCGAGAACGAGACGGACGGCTACCATCCGGCGTTCGTCCACGGGTCGGTGTTCCAGGTTACCGACAGTGGCATCGGCAAGCTCTACGGTCCGCAGTCCACCGCGCTCACGCGTGATTTCGGCAATGGCCACACCGAATTCGACCTGCGGCCGGAGTGGCGCCGGATCGGCAAGCCGCTCGAGTGGTTCGGCACCAGCGAGACGCGCTTTCCGCAATACGTGAAGGCGATGGAGCAGGCTTATGGCACTGAGCGGGCGCGCAGGATCATGATCGACGGGACGCCGCACATCATGATTTTCCCCAATCTGTTCATCGCCGAAATCCAGTTGTTCGTGCTGCAGCCGATCGCCGTCGACGAGACAATCCAGCATGTCACCGCGCTACAGTTCAAGGGAGCGCCCGAGCTCAATCGGCGCTTGCGCCAGCAGACCATGGGCTCGGTCGGCCCGGCCGGGCTGCTGCTTGCCGACGATACTGAGATGTATGAGCGCAATCATCGCGGTGCAGTGATCAATGACCCTGAATGGGTCACGCTAACACGCGGCCTGCATCGCGAGCGCCGGGACGAAAACGGCTACCGCATCGGTCATTCGACCGACGAGGTGCCGCAACGCGCCATCTGGCGTCACTATACCGAACTGATGACGGCGTGAGGTTGGTATGCCGCAGTCTACATCCACCGCGATGTTGCATCTCGAAGCGGAACAAACGGATCTTCTACGACGCGTCGAGCAGTTTCTGTTTCTCGAAGCCCGCCTTCAGGACACCCATGCGTATGACGAGTGGGAGGCGTTATGGGCGGACGATGCGACATACTGGGTGCCGGCCAATGGATCGGATACCGATCCCGAGCGGCAGATGTCGATCATCTACGATAACCGCTCGCGTATTGGCGTGCGTATTGATCAGCTCAAGACCGGGCGCCGCCATACCCAGACGCCGAGGTCGGAGCTGGCGCGGATCATCTCGAATGTCGAACTCGTCACTCGGGTCGGTGACGAGATCGAGGTGAGGGCGAATGCGTTCATCTTCGAGGATAACCTGCGCGGCGAAACCCTCTGGGCGTCACGCAATGAATATCGCCTGCGGATCACAGATGGTGGTTTCAAGCTTGTGCGGAAAAAGGTCGGTCTTGTGAACAACCACAAGCCGATCTTCACCCTGTCCTTTCTCATTTGAGTGTCGCGGCGAACGACGGAGGCGAACATGACTTCAGAGCTCAAGACGGCCGTGGGGTACGAGTGCTGGGTCGCAGAAGGACCGGTTCTTCTGGATTATGCTGACCATGTCGCGACATTGACCCTCAACCGGCCTGAGTCTTCGAACGGGATGAATATCGCCATGATGCAGGCGATCCACGAGGCGGTGATGCGCTGCCATGGTGACCCGCGCGTGCGCGTCGTACATGTACGAGGTGCCGGAGCGAATTTCTGTGCCGGCGGAGATGTGCGTGAGTTCGCATCCAAGGGAGAGGCGCTGGGTGACTTCCTGCGCACAGTGACGGCTTATCTGCAGATGGCTGTGGGTGGACTGATCCGCCTGAACGCCACGGTGGTGAGTGAAGTGCAGGGCTATGCGGCAGGCGGGGGCGGGCTTGGTCTTGTCTGCGCGTCCGACCTCGTCGTGGCGGCGAAGTCCGCCAGGTTCATGGCGGGCGCCACCCGGGTCGGAATGGCGCCCGATGGTGGTGCCTCGGTTATCCTGCCGCGTTTGGTGGGTTTCCGGCGGGCCGCGGAGATTGTTTTGACCAACCGCGTGCTCGGAGCCGAGGAAGCCCAGGCTATTGGTTTGATCAACAGTATCGTTCCTGACGATGGGCTCGCGGGAGAGACGCGCAAGCTCGTCGGGAGGCTGGCCGCCAACGCTCCCAGGGCGAGTGCGGCCGCCAAGCGGCTGCTCTGGAGCGGGATCGGCCTCAGCGTCGAGTCCTGCCTTCCCGAGGAGGCGCGGACGGTGGCAGAGCTGTCGTCCACCGCTGATGCGCGAGAAGGTTTGGCGGCCGTGCTTGAAAAGCGCACGCCGAATTTTACCGGAGCTTGATCGAAGATGCCGGGAGGGCGCTTGCAGCGGGCTCTCGTGACCGGCGGCGCGAGGGGTATCGGGGCGGCCATCTGTCGTCGCTTCGCCGCCGACGGCTTCGCAGTCACGCTCTGTGACCTCGACGCGGAAAGCGCCGGGGTGGTCGCCGGCGGGATCGGCGCCGATTTCGAGGCGATCGACGCGACGGACAGTGCCGCCGTTGCGCGCTTCGTTGCCAAGAGAGGTCCGTTCGAGGTGTTGGTCAACAATGTCGGTGTCGATCAGCACGCCTTCTTCACCGAAACCGGCCCGCAAGATTGGCGCCGCCTGATCGCGGTGAACTTGGAAGCCACATTCGCCTTCACCGTCGGTGTCCTGCCGGCGATGCAACGGGCGGGTTATGGCCGTGTCATCAACATCGCGTCGGAAGCCGGGCGGCTCGGTTCGAAGGGCGGGGCGGTCTATGCAGCCGCCAAGGCCGGGGTGATCGGATTCACCCGGTCGATTGCGAGGGAGAACGCCCGGTACGGCATCACAGTGAATGCCGTTCTGCCGGGACCAATCCGTACTCCGATGGTCGAGGAGGCGATCGCGCAGTTCGGTGACAAGCTGCGACGCGACATGGCAAGCCTGACGCTGCTGAGGCGTCTCGGCGAACCGGATGAGGTCGCGGCGGCGGTATCCTTCTTTGCTTCGCCGTCCGCATCGTTCGTGACCGGTGAGGTGTTGGGCGTGTCCGGCGGCATGGGGTGTGGTGTCTGCTGAGCCGGAGGGGCCGCGCGTAACGGATCAGCGGCCGCTCGTTCGTTCTGCAACGAAGCGACCGAGTTCGGTCAGCGATTCGTGGCTCTGCCGTAACTCACCAAACATCTGAAAATGATGGAACATGTGGTCCCATACGCGCACCTTCACGTCCACGCCGCTCTGCCGCGCCCGCGCCGCCAGTAGAAAGGCATCGTCGAGCGTGATGTCGTGGTCGCCGGCGTGGATCAGGATCGGTGGCAGCCCGGCAAGGTCGGCATCGACCGGTGAGGCTGATGGTGCTAATGCGTTGCCGTTGCGGCCGAGATAGGCGCGGGCCATCGCAGCGAGTTGCGCTGCTTTTGAAAAGACATCGAGGGCGGCCCGGCTCGTATAGCTGGCACCACGCATGGTCAGATCGAGCCAGGGCGAGATCAGCGCCAGGCCGGACGGAAGCGGCAGGCTCATATCACGTGCGCGGAGCGCGATGTTCATGGCGAGCGCAGCGCCGGCGGAATCGCCGGCGACGACAATGCGCGACGACGGCAGGCCCTGGCCGAGCAGCCAGAGATAGGCTGAGATCGCATCCTCGGCCGCTGCGGGATATTTGTGTTCGGGGGCGAGCCGGTAATTGAAGCCGAGCACGCGTGCGTCGCTGGCGCGCGCAAGGCGCACCATCAAGCTGCTGTGGGAGCGGAGCGAGCCGACCTGGAAACCGCCGCCATGGCAGAACAGCACGACGCGGTCTGTGCAGCTTCCGGGTGGCGTGATCCACGCGGCCGCCATGGGTCCGATATGGATCGCTTCACCCAAGGTTTCGGAACCGTCGGCAAAGAGGGCATCAAAGCTCTCCCGAATGGAGGTCAGAGCGAGGCGGCCACACGCCATGAAGCGACCGCCGCCACGATACGGCTCTTGATGGCTTCGAGATCATCCCTGTCGTTCATGCAACCACCCATCGTCTGCTTGCAATCCACGAAAGCACAATACATAGTTCGAACGTTCGATCTATAAATAAACGATAGGACCTCGGGCCATGGAGGAACATGTTGCGGTGGTGGCGGGCGGGCAGGCCGCTGCCGCCCTGGCAATCCGGCTGCGCACTAAGGGGTTTCGAGGCAGGATCACGATTTATGGTGATGAGCCCTGGGCCCCGTATCAGCGTCCGCCGTTGTCGAAGAAGTATCTCAGCGGAGAGTGGGAAAGGGAGCGGTTGCTGCTTCGTTCGCCATCCTATTGGAGCGACAATGACATCGACATCCGTGCTGGGCGCGCGGTGACGTCACTCGACCCGGTGCGCCGGACGCTCGGGCGCGGCGACGATTCGGTCGGCTGGACGAAGCTCGCATTGACCACTGGCGCTTCGCCGCGGCCGTTACCATCCTGGCTCAGCAATTTGGAAAACGTTTGCGAGCTCCGCTCGCTGCACCATGCCGAGCGCATGCAGCGCCACTTCAGGAAAGGCCGCAGGCTGTTGGTGATCGGAGGTGGCTTCGTCGGACTGGAGACGGCCGCCGTCGCCGCAGAAGCAGGCCTTCGTGTCACCGTTGTCGAAAGCGCTGCCCGCATCCTGGAACGCGCCGTCTGCCCGGCAACATCAGAATACTTCCGCCGGCTTCATTACGCCAAGGGCGTTCGTATCGTCGAGGGATGTGCGGTGAGACGGGTGGTCGGCGGCCCCGTGCGCGAAGCGGAGTTGACCTCCGGTGAGCGCCTTGAAACCGATCTGGTGCTTGTCGGCATCGGCGTTCTGCCCAATGCGGAGCTCGCCGCGCGTGCGGGTATCGACACAGCGGACGGCATCCTGGTGGATGAGCACGGCCGTACCTCGGCTGCGGATGTGTGGGCGGCGGGGGATTGCGCGCGGTTTCCGCTATGCGGCGAACTGATCCGCCTCGAGAGCGTTCAGAACGCTATCGAACAGGCTGAAACGGTCGCTGATGACATGCTAGGCGAGGCCGCGCCTTACGCACCGGTGCCCTGGTTCTGGTCCGACCAGTATGATGCCAAGCTGCAGATTGCCGGCTGGAATCGCGGCTATACCGAGGTCGTTGCACGCGACACGGATCGTGGCCTATCCAACTGGTATTACCGGGAAGGGCGCCTAGTCGCGGTGGATTCGATCAACGACGCCCGTACCTTCATGGTGGCGAAAAAGCTGCTGTCGCAAGGGATCAACGTCGATCCGTCGAAGCTTACCGATCGAGCGTTTGATCCCCGCAGTCTGCTCCCGTAAAGGCGCGCGAGGCCCGGGTGAAATCAGAATACTCTCGAATTCCTGTAGCCATCGAGGAAGAGGCTGACGCAGCGGTCGGCAAGATCAGTAGGCATCATGCGGCCGTCCGGCTTGAACCAAGTATATGTCCAGTTGATCATGCCAAAGAACAGCATCGCATCGACATGGGCGCTCGCCTCGTCCTTCGCTCGCTCCGGGCGGATTTTCGCCAGCATGTCGGTGACGATCGAGATCAGCTGGCGCTGTTTCTTAATGACGTCCTTTCTCACGTTGTTGGGCAGGAACTCCATGCAGGTCAGCATCACCACGTGCTTGTCACGGGAGACGGAATAGATCTGGAGGAAAAACCTGATCAGTTTCTGGAAACAGGCGATCTCATCCTCGCGTCCCGAAAGGATGTCGTCGCAGCCGGCCAGCAGCTTGTCGACATGTTCCGTCAGCATGAAGACGAGGATAGCTTCTTTCGATTCGAAGTAGTGGTAGAGGCGGGATTTAGAGCAGTCGCACGCGGCTGCGATATCGCCGATCGATGTCGCCGCATAGCCGCGGTTTGCAAACAGCCCAGCTGCCTGCTTGATGATCGAAGCCTGTATGGAGTCGTAGTCAGGGGAGCGAGGTCGTGTCACAGGTGTCCTGAAATGATCGTCCGAACGATCGGACTATACCGCCCGGTGGCTGACTTGGCAATTTTGCGACCGGTTTGACGCCGCCTCGTCACCGTCCAGGCGTGGCAGCGATCAGTGGCAGATGGGGTGGTGCCGAGATAGCGGACATGCTCGGCTGAGATATCGCTCAGGCGCGCGGTGCCGAGCAGTGTCATGGCGCGCTCCAGCTCGGTCCCGAGGATCGAGATGACATGGGCGATGCCGGCTTCGCCGGCGGCGCCGGCACCGTACAGCGTGTTGCGTCCCATCAGGACCGCGTTCGCGCTGAGCGCGCGCGGTTGATGATGTCCGTCCCGCGCCGGAATCCGCTACATGTCTGAAGGCCGCCGCCCTCCTGTCAGGCGCGCTCGGCACGATGCAGCACCCGTGTCGCCTTGGCTTCGTAGCGCGGCAAGGTCCCTTCCCGGAGACACTCGACGTCAACGCCCATGCCGAGACGGGCGCGCACCTCGCGCTTGATATCCGCAACGATCAGTTCGGCGGGGCGGCCGGCCGTATGTTGCGCCTCGACAGCGATGCACATCGTTCCGATCGTGATGCGCTCCTTGTCGACATAGATCTGCCAGGCCTCTTTCACTGTTCCTGGCGTCGCGGCGATGATGTCTTCGATCTGCGAAGGGAAGACGATGACCCCCTTGACTTTAATCATGTCGTCGCTGCGGCCAATGATGCGCCCGATCTTGCGCATGCCCCTTCGCCCGGAGCGACAGTCGAAGGGCGAGGTCGACAGCCGCACCAGGTCGCGCGTGCGCCAGCGCACGACCGGCGAGGCTTCGCGACACAGCGTCGTGATGACAATCTCGCCGACCTCGCCAGGGGCAACGGGGCGAAGCGTCACCGGATCAAGGATCTCGGTGATGATCGTATCTTCGTTGATGAGCTGCAGTTCGTCCTCGTCATGGGTGAAGGGGGTGGAAATCGCCAGCACCGGGCCGCCGGCTTCGGTTGTGCCGTAGATGTTCTGGCTCACGAAGCCTTCCGGCATTTCCGCTTCCAGCTGGTTGCGGAATTCGGCAGATACTGATTGTCCGCCAAGAATGGCGAGCTTCATCGTCCACTCCGCCTTGGGATCGATGCCCATCTGCTTGGCGGTGGTGACTAGCGACATCAGCCAAAGTGGTGACATCGAGGCGACGTCGTAGCTGTGGTCGCGCAGCCATTTCACCACGAGTTCGCCGCGACCGGGCCCGATCGGAAACGTGGTGCAGTCGAGCGCCGCGAAACCTATATCGAGTGCCGGTCCTCCGATCCAGAGACCGTAGCCATAGCCCTGATAGGCGCGCTGGCCGCGCTGCACGCCAGCGGCCGTCAGGATCCGTGCCATCTGATAGGGCAGGAGCTGACCATAGTCGTGCTCCGTCATGCCGAATAGGACCGGCAGCCCGGTCGTCCCTGAGGTTGCCGTGAATCTCCGCACCGAGTCCATCGGCGCGGCCAGGAACGGGAATGGATAGCGGCTGTGCAGGGCGGACTTGTCGAGCAGCGGCGCATGCTCGAGCCCGTCCGCGGCGGCGAGGTCCGAGGGCTTCATGCCGGCGGCCGCGAAATGCGCGACCCAGTCCGGCCGCTCGCTGAGGCGTCGGCCAAGCTTGCTCAGTCGCTCCTGCTGAAGGCGGCAGATGGCCGGATAGTCCAGGCATTCGATATCGGGGTGAAGCATCCCGGGTTCCTCCTGCGAATTCATCCCTGGCACCCGTGTGTTGGGAAACCACGGTAATTTTTCCCTTTCTTAGACCGAACGTTTGGTCTAAGTAAAGGGCCAACGAGATATGCGAGCCACCGAAAGGATGGCCGTCAAGGGAACCAGCCGATCGAACCGGCGGAGGAAACAACGTTCAAGGAGGTCGAATTGAACAAGCTGATCGTTGCACTTGTTGCGGCTGTATCGTGGGCCGCACCTGCGCTGGCCGAGGTCAGGATTGGAATCATCGTGTCCGCCACGGGGCCGGCGGCATCCGTCGGAGTGACGCAACAGCGGACGGTAAGTGTTCTGCCGCCGAAACTCGGCGGCCAGGATGTCCGCTACATTCTGATGGACGATGCGTCGGACGCCTCGACGTCAGTCACGGTCGCCCGCAAACTGATTGCGGAGGACCGCGTTGACGTCATCGTCGGTCCGAGCCTGACCCCGAATTCGCTCGCGCTGCTGGATATCGTCGCTGAGACCGGGACGCCGATGATCAGCCTGGCCGGATCCGCCTTGATCGTCGAGCCGCCGGTCGACCGGCGGCGCTGGGTATTCAAGACCCCGCAGAGCGATGCCCAGATGGCGTCCATTGTGCTCGATCATATGAAGCGTCGGAGCATCAAGTCGCTAGCGCTGATCGGGTTCAACGATGCGTATGGTGAAGGCTGGATCAAGGTGATGACGGCGCTGGCCGAGGCGGCCGGCATCAAGGTGGTGGGCTCCGAGCGTTACCAGCGAACCGACAGCAGCGTGCTCGGGCAGATTCTGAAAATCACGTCGCAAAGTCCCGACGCGATCTTTATTGCGGCGTCCGGCACCCCGGCAGCGTTGCCACAGACGACGCTCGCGGATCGGGGTTACAAGGGTGTCGTCTACCAGACACACGGTGTCGCCAATAACGACTTCCTGCGTATTGGTGGCAAGAACCTCGAGGGGACGTTCGTGCCGGCGGGACCGGTGCTGGTCGCCGAGCAGCTGCCGGATGGCCATCCGGCCAAGGCCGCGGCGCTCGATTTCGTCCGCCGTTATGAGGCTATCCCCGGAGCAGGAGCCCGCTCGACCTTTGCGGCCTATCTCTGGGATGCGCAACTTATCCTCGATAGGGCGATCGCGGCAGCCGCGGTCAAGGCGCAGCCCGGGACAGACGCGTTTCGAATTGCGTTGCGGGATGCGATTGAAGCGACCAGTGACGTCGCCGGTCCGAACGGCGTCTACAACATGTCGTTCACCGATCACCTCGGTCTCGACGAGCGCTCGCGCGTCATGACACAGATCGTCAACGGCGGCTGGCGGCTGGTCCCATGATATCCCGACGTCTTCATTCGATGGCTGTGCTGAGGCGTGAGCCCGACGGCGGAGCCCTGCCATGACTGCGGATGTTGCGGCGATCCTGCTGCAGGATGGCATCGCCAATGGCGCGATCTACATCCTGCTTGCGACAGTGCTCGTCCTCGTGTTCACGGTGACGCGCGTGATCTTCGTTCCGCAAGGGGATCTGGTCGCCTTTACAGCCCTGACCCTGGCGGCCTTTGATGCCGGGACCATACCAGGCACGGTGTGGATCTTATTGTTCGGGGCCGCCATCGCGCTGTCACTTGAAATGCTGGAGGCAGGCGCACGGCGCGATCGCGCGCGCTGTGTCCGATCGATCGTTCAGTTCGGCGTCGTGCCGGTCGCCGTTGCGCTCGTGGCTGTTCTGCTGGTCCCGAAGGATGCACCACTCCTGTGGAAGATGGCGGTCACATGCGCACTGGTCACCTGCATCAGTCCGGTGATCTATCGGATCGTGTTCCAGCCGATCGCGTCTGCTTCGCCCTTGGTGCTCCTGATTGCGGCGATCGCAACTCATCTGGGAATGAACAGTATCGGCTTGCAGGTGTTCGGGGCCGAGGGAGTGCGGACGCAAGGTTTCTCCGGTCCGCCGCTTTCGTTCGCCGGACAGTTGATCTCGCAGCAGGTGGCCGGAGTGGTCGCCAGCAGCATCGTCCTCGTGTTCGTGCTCTACTTGTTCTTTCATCGCTCGTTGCGTGGCCGCGCACTCCTGGCGGCTGCATACAACCGCCGTGGCGCGGAGATCGTGGGCATCAGCGCGGCCGCAGCCGGGCGCACGGCCTTCATCGTCGCCGGCTTCGTGGGAGCGGTATCGGGTCTGCTGGTGGGCCCGATGACAACGCTCTACTATGATTCTGGCTTCATTCTTGGCTTGAAGGGCTTTGTCGGCGCCATCGTGGGCGGGCTCGCGATCTATCCGCTCGCGGCAGCCGGTGCCGTGTTGGTTGGAGCGGTGGAGTCCTTTGCCTCGTTCTGGGCGAGCGCCTATCGCGATATCATCGTCTTCATGCTGATCATCCCGATCCTGTTCTGGCGCTCGGTGGTCAATCCCCACGCGGAGGATGGAATCGAATGATCGGTCGGCTCCTTGCTCTCGCGCCGTTCATCGCCGTTGCAGTTGCGGCCCTCGCGTCGCTCGTATTGCCGGCCTATCAGGTGTCGGTGGCCACCTACGTGATGATCGCGTCGATCGTATGCACCGGATTGGTGCTGATGACCGGGATCGCGGGCATGGTTTCCTTCGGACAGGCCGCCTTCGTCGGCTTCGGCGCGTATACCTCGGCCTGTATGTCGACGCAGTTCGGGCTGTCGCCTTGGCTGGGTCTTGCCGGGGCGACGATCGGCGCGGCGGCGACCGCTGCCCTGATCGGCGCGGTTACGGTGCGAATGAGCGGCCATTATCTCGCGCTGGCGACACTTTGCTTTGGCATCAGCTTCTATTTTGGAATCGGAAACGCCGATGCGTTCGGCCGTTTCAACGGAATGACGGGAATCCCACCGGTCACGGTCGGTGGTTTTGAGTTGCGATCCGAGCGGCAGGCCTTCGGCCTTGTCCTGGTCGCGCTCGTGCTATCCGTTGCCTGGTGCCGGCGGCTGCTGGCATCTCGTTGCGGCCGCGTGTTGCGCTCGCTCCGTACGGGAAGCACGATCGCGGAGACCTTCGGAGCGAATGCGCAACGGCATCGCTTGCTGGCATTCGTCGCTGCGGCAGTGGTCGCCGCGCTGGCAGGCTGGCTCTACGCGCACGTGCAACGCTTCATCAATCCGACGCCTTTCGGTCTCAACGCCAGTATCGACTATCTGTTCATGACAGTGATCGGCGGCAGTGGGCAGGTCTGGGGGGCGTTGGTCGGTGCCGGGCTGGTGACAGTCATCAAGCATGAGCTGCAGGACCTGCTCCGGCCTCTATTCGGGGCGACGGCACGATTTGAACTGCTCGTCTTCGCCGCGCTGATGATCATCGTGCTGCACAAGGCGCGCAAGGGCCTGTGGCCGTTCCTGCAGCAGGTGGTCGCATCCCATATGCCGCCTCGAGCTCCGGTTGCACCCGTCACGTTGACGAGCAGGAGGGGCAGGCCCGATCAGGGGCTGCCGGTCCTGACTGCGATCGGCTTGCGGCGGATGTTCGGCGGCCTCGTCGCAGTGGACGACGTCAGCTTCGATGTTCGAAGTGGCGAAATTCTCGGCGTTCTGGGTCCGAACGGGGCAGGGAAGAGCACCCTGTTCAACCTGATCAGCGGTGGCTTGCAGCGGAGCGGAGGTGAGCTGAGTTTCCTCGGGGCGCCGCTGGCACGCGTGAGCGCGCGCGACATGTGCGTGCGTGGGCTGTCGCGGACATTTCAGCACGCCGCGCTGGTTCCGGAGATGAGCCTGATTGAGAATGTCGCGATTGGCGCCACTCATCTCGGCCGATGCGGAATTGTGGCTGCGTCGTTGGGACTCGATGCTCGCGAGGAGCGGCAGCTATTGGGTTGGGCCCAGCACCTTCTCAACCGTGTCGGGCTCGGCGACAGAGCGTGGGAGCTTGCCGGGACGCTGTCCCTCGGTCATCAGCGGATCTTGGAGATCGCACGCGCGCTGGCGGCCGATCCGGTGCTGCTGCTGCTCGACGAGCCCGCCGCCGGCTTGCGCGCGAACGAAAAGACATTGCTTGCGGAGCTGCTGGTCCGGTTGCGAGCCGAGTGCCTCGCCATCGTTCTCGTTGAACACGATATGGAATTCGTCTTCCGCCTGGCCGATCGGCTGATGGTGATGTGCGCCGAATCGCATTCGGTGATCCCGAGGAGGTTCGCGCCGATACCGGTGTCCAGGAAGCGTATCTGGGAGTCGCTGCATGACGGTCCTACTGCAGCTCGAGCGTTTTGTGGTCCGCTATGGCCGTCTGACCGCGATCAATGATGGGACTAGTGCCGTCTGGCGGTCGGTTGGTGTTCCCGCAATGGCCGGAGGCTTCTCGGTCGATCGAGGCGCGGGTCCGCGCCCGGATCTCGCTGGACGTTTCGCTGGAAGCGCGGGCGGGGGAGGTCACTGCGGTTATCGGACCGAACGGCGCTGGCAAGACCTCTCTGGTCAATGCGGTGGTACCGGAAACGCGCGACCTGTTCGGACCGATGACGGTGCTCGACAATCTCAAACTCGGCGCGTTTTCAGCGCGGATGGAACCACGCTTCGATATGCGCGCGCGACTCGCCGGCATATTTCGTCTCTTTCCTCGCCTCGACGAACGGCAAAATCAGCAGGCCAGCACACTGAGCGGGGGGGAGCGCCAGATGTTGGCTCTGGGGCGGGCTCTGATGTTGAAGCCGCGCTTTCTGATGCTCGATGAGCCAAGCCTCGGGCTCGCGCCGCTGATCGTCGCGGAAATGTTTCGGATCATCGCACGGCTGAAAAACGAAGGCGTGTCGATTCTCCTGATCGAGCAGAACGCGCGCGCCGCGCTGCGTCTTGCCGATCGTGCCTACGTGCTCGAAGGCGGAGCGATTCAATTGGCCGGGAAAGCTGCGGATGTTGCTGCGGACAGCCGCGTCATCGACGCCTACCTTGGAATGTCGGCAGCGACTCCATCAAATCCGGATGAGCGACAGATGGGCAAGGTGGGATGAAGCGCGCCATACCAGATGCGATCGCGAGGCTGAGCGAGCGGTTCGGGGACAAGTTGTCGACGTCCGCCGCGATCCGCAGCCATCACGCGAGCAGCGTCACCTCGCACGTGACGGTCGCGCCCGATGCGGTCCTGTTTCCGGCCTCGACGCAGGACGTCGTGGATGCGGTCACTATCTGCCATCGCTATCGGTGTCCGGTGGTGGCATTCGGCACCGGTACGTCGACGGAAGGGCAGATCAGCGCTGAGCATGGCGGGCTCACGATCGACCTATCGCAAATGAACCGTGTCGTCCGGGTGTCGCCTGCCGATCTCGATTGCACCGTGGAGGCAGGGGTGACCCGCAAGGCGCTCAACGCCGCCCTGCGGGACACGGGACTGTTCTTTCCGATCGATCCGGGAGCGGATGCCTCGATCGGGGGGATGGCATCGACCCGTGCGTCGGGCACCAACGCGGTGCGCTACGGAACCATGCGCGAACTGGTGATGTCGCTACGCGTCGTGCTGGCCGACGGCCAACTGATCGAGACCGGCTCTCGCGCGCGGAAATCGTCCGCCGGTTATGACCTGACCCGTCTGTTTGTCGGTGCCGAAGGTACGCTCGGTATCATTACCGAGGTTACGTTGCGGCTTGCACCGATCCCGGAACAGATCGGGGCGGCGGTCTGCACCTTTCCAACCGTGGAGGCGGCAGTGTCGGCCGTCGTCGCTGCAACGCAGAGCGCCATCCCGCTGTCACGCGCGGAATTGCTCGACGCGCTGCAGATCGAGGCGTGCAACCGTTATTCGAAGCTCGATCTTGCCGTTCAGCCGACGCTGTTTCTGGAATTTCATGGGACGCAGCTGGCGGTCGATGAACAGGTCGGCCTGATGACCGCGATTGCGACGGAGTTCGGCGGTGGCACATTCCGATGGGCGACTGCGACCGAAGACCGGACAAAGCTCTGGCAAGCCCGCCATGACGTCTGGTGGGCAGCGCTGGCGCTCCGTCCCGGATCGCGGGGAGTACCAACCGATATCTGCGTGCCGATATCCGAGCTGCCTGGCGTGATCGCCCAGACCCGCCAAGACGTTGCCGAGCTCGATCTGATTGCGCCGCTGTGCGGTCATGTCGGCGACGGCAACTTTCATCTCTGCGTTCTGGTCAATCCCGAGGACGAGGACGAGAAGCGCCGGATCGTGGAGCTGAACACCCGCATGATCGCGCGAGCCCATGCCGTTGGTGGAACGTGTACCGGCGAACACGGCATCGGTACCGGCAAGATGGATTACCTTGTTGCCGAGCGAGGGACGGCGATGATGGCGCTCGCTTCGCTCAAGCGTGCGCTTGATCCGCGCAACATCATGAATCCCGGAAAGGTCCTGCGCGTCGCTGACTATCAACCCTATCAATGACGTCGATCGCGCGGTGCCTCATGAGTACTGAACAGTCGAAAAAGAGCAATCCATCATGACCCTTCGCGAAACTGCAACCCGCGTCGATCTCGACTATCGCCTCCATGATGCGATCACCAAAACCGAAGGGCGTGTTTTTGCGTCGGGCACGCAGGCGCTCGTCCGCATGCTGGTGATGCAGCGGCTTGCGGACCGGCGCGATGGCATCCATTCCGCAGGCTTCGTCAGCGGCTATCGCGGCTCGCCGCTCGCCGGCGTGGACACGGAGTTGTGGCGGGCGAAATCCGCATTAGCAGATCACGACATCAGATTTCTGCCGGGTATCAACGAAGATTTGGCCGCGACGGCCGTCTCCGGCACACAACGGGTCGCAGACGATCCAAACCGGACCGTCGAAGGGGTATTCGCCCTCTGGTACGGCAAGGGCCCCGGCGTTGATCGCGCTGGTGACGCTATCCGGCACGGCCATGCCGCTGGTGCTTCAGTCAAGGGGGGTGTTGTCCTCGTGGTTGGCGACGATCATGCCGCCACCTCCTCCTCGATCCCGAACGCCAGTGACATGTCCTTGATGGGATGGGGAATTCCGATCGTTCATCCGGCAAGCGTAGACGAATATGTGGAATTTGGGCTGTGGAGCTGGGCGGCTTCGCGCTTTTCCGGTGCCTGGGTTGCTTTCAAGGCGATCTCCGAAACGGTGGAGAGCAGCCGCGGCTTCGCCGTTCCCGTGCTGCCGCGCTTTGCGGTACCGTCGCGAGGCGGCTTTCCGGAAGGCGGTCTCGGATATGCCACCCGCGATTTTCTGACCCCTGCCATTGAACTGCGAATTGCTCATCGCCTGGAAGCGATCGCTGCGTTCGCGCGGGCAAATCCGTTGGACAGAATGCTGGTTGACGCACCAGGCGCTGACATCGGCATTGTTGCCATTGGCAAGAACGCGAAGGACGTTCTGGAAGTGTTTGAGCGCGCCGGCTTGCCGCAGCAGGCTCTGGCGGAGAAGGGCGTCAGAATCTGGCGGCCAGGTCTGACATTTCCGCTCGATCGCGACCGCTTGGGGCAGTTCGCGCATGGACTGAAACACATCTTGGTCGTCGAGGAGAAAGCGAACCTCGTTGAAGGACAGATCAAGGATGCGATCTTCAACTGGCCTGCGGATCGCAGGCCGAGCGTTTCCGGGCGCGGTAGCCTTGATGGATCGCCCCTTATCACGGCGCTTGGCCAGCATCGTTCTTCTTCGCTTGCACCGCCGCTGTCGGCCTGGCTCTCCAACGTGCGGCCAGACCTCGCCTTTAGCGACAGGCTTGGCCTGTTTGAACGGTCGGTTTCGTTGAGCAATGCGGCGGACGGCATGCGGCGGCTGCCATACTTCTGCTCAGGCTGCCCGCACAACTCGTCCACCAGGATTCCCGCGGGCAGCATCGCCCTTGCCGGAGTGGGTTGTCACTATATGGCGAGCTGGATGGATCGGCAGACGTCCGGACTGACCCAGATGGGCGCCGAAGGAGTCGATTGGGTGGGGCAGGCGGCCTTCACCACCACGCCCCACGTTTTTCAGAACATGGGCGAGGGCACCTACTTCCATTCCGGTCATCTCGCCATCCGGCAATCGATCGCCGCGGGGCACAACATTACGTACAAGATCCTGTTCAACGATGCCGTGGCGATGACGGGGGGCCAGCCGGTCGACGGCCAACTTACGGTTCCTCAGATCGCGCGGCAGGTGGCGAGTGAAGGGGCGAAGAGGGTGGTGATCGTTACCGACGACACCGCTCGTTATGCGGGGACGGTGCTGGACGGGGTTACCATCCATGATCGACTCGATCTCGATCCGGTCCAGCGCGAATTGCGCGCGATCAAGGGCGTCACGGTGCTGATCTATGATCAGACCTGTGCCGCGGAGAAACGTCGGCGGAGGAAGAAGGGCGCATACCCCGATCCGGCCCGACGGATGTTCATCAACAGCGCCGTATGTGAAGGATGTGGCGACTGCGGAAAGGCGTCCAACTGCCTTTCGATCGTGCCGCTTGAGACCGATCTCGGCCGCAAGCGCGCGATCGATCAGACGTCGTGCAACAAGGACTTTTCCTGCGTTGAGGGCTTCTGCCCGAGCTTCGTCTCCGTTCTGGGCGGAGGGCTGCGCAAACTGCCGGCGTCAGGCCGGGATTGGATTGCTCACGCCAACTCCCTTCCGCGGCCATCGTTGGAGTTGCCTGACGGGCGGCCGCACAATCTTCTCGTGGCCGGCGTCGGCGGCAGCGGCATCATCACGGTTGGTGCCATCATCGCAATGGCTGCCCATCTCGACGGTTTGGAGGTGGCCGAGCTCGATTTCACGGCGCTTGCGCAGAAGGGCGGCTCCGTGATGTGCCACCTTCGGATCGCAGCAAGCGGCGGCGCGATCAACCAGCCGCGCATCGACTGGGGCGAGGCCGACGGGGTGGTAATGGGCGACCTCATCGTCGGTTGCCTGCCCGACAGTCTCGGGACGGTTCGGAAGGATAGGACCCGCATCCTGGTCAATACCCATCTGGGGTCGACTGCGGAATTCACCCGCGATCCAGATGCAGATCCACGGCGCGACGACCTCTTGGCCAAAGTTCGTCATGCAGCCGGAGCGGACAGTGTGTCGAGTTTCGATGCTCAGCAATTGGCTCAAGAGCAGTTCGGCGAGACGACAGGCGCCAATATGATCCTGGTCGGACACGCCTGGCAGCAGGGACTGATCCCGGTGAGCGAGGCCGCGATGATCCAGGCGATTACCCTCAACGGAGTGGCGGTGGATGCGAACAAGCGTGCATTTGCTTGCGGTCGTGTTGTCGCCGCACAGGGGATCCCTACATGCGCTACCCAGTCCGTGACCTTGATGCAGCCGGAGCGCTGGGAGGCTCTGGTCGACCGGCGAGCCGACGAACTCACCCGGTACCAGAACGCAAGCTACGCGACATCGTATCAGACTTTCGTCGCTCACTGCGCCGCGATGGAGCAGCACAAGCTGAAGGACGCCAATAGGTTCGTTTTGACGAAGATCATTGCGAGCGCGTTGTTCAAGCTCATGGCCTACAAAGACGAGTACGAGGTCGCCCGACTTTATTCGAGGCCTGAATTCATCGCTGCGCTACGGCAGCAGTTCGAGGGAGACTTCGAGCTCCGTTTCCATCTCGCGCCCCCATTTCTGGCACGGCCACGCGCCGGAAGCGCGGTGCCGCAGAAAATCACATTTGGTCCCTGGATGTTGCGTGCTTTCGCGGTGCTCGCACGTTTGCGTGTCCTGCGCGGAACGGTGTTCGATCCGTTCGGCTATACCGAGGAACGGCGATTTGAGCGACGTCTGATCGATGACTACAAGGCGCTAGTCGACCGCCTTCTGGCCGGCCTGTCGCCGGCTACACTCGACATCGCGGCGAAGCTCGCAATGCTGCCGGAAAAAATAAGAGGATTCGGTCACGTCAAGCGGGCGAACGCGGAGATGGCGAAGCGGGAAGAGGAGCGGCTGCTGCAGCAGTTCGAGGCAATTCGGAATCCGGCCCCAGGTCGCATCACGGATGTCGCATGAGGCCGCCATGCTGACAATCATCCGCGGCCTCTACCGAAACGGCGGTGCAGAGGAGCGTCTCGCGATCCGCGACGTGCATATCGCTTACATGATCGAAAACCGCCGTTGGCTCGAGCAGGGCGGCGCCCTGTTGTCAGCCGATGGCGCTGTCGTCGAGGGCATGTTTCTGATGCTGCGTCACGAGACGCGTGAAGCGGTCGAAGTCTTTCTTGCCAACGAGCCGTACATGCGGGCGGGACTGTTCAAAAGTGTCACGATCGAAGCGTTCGATCGGTTTGTGCCGCACACAGATCCCCATTTTCTCGAGAGGCTTCTCGCATCGGCGCAGGGCCAAACCTCGTCTGAGCTTCGCTGATCCTCCCACAGTGGGACGTGTCTCAGGAAGAAGGTGGCGTATTATCGAAATTCAAGCCGCGCTGAAGGCGATCCTGGCGGCATGCAAGGATGCCGGGCATCGACACCATCTCGGGCCAAGGGCGTACCTGATGCCTCACGGCGTGCCGGGCCGCCGCAACTTGATCGAAAGCCGCGAGACCATGGCTTGCCTGCCTACGCGGCCAATCGGATAGCCGGCCAACTTGGCTCGATCTGAGTAGCCGTACTTTCGACGCCTCCGCCGGGTCCGATCATTTCCGTATCTCAAGCTCCGTTTGCGCCGACGCGAATAAATCTTGCCTGACCTGCTTCGAGCTCGACCTGCCAACGGGTTCTGACCGAAAGGGAAGGGAGATGATCTGCGGCGTCCAACTTGACGCGGCCAAATAAATCAGTCTACTTATGCAAGTAACGGCGAGGAAAAATTCCGGAACTCGACCGGCTGGGCGCGAGAGAGGTTGCGTTGGAGGAGATTGTCATCGAGCGGCGCGACGGCATCGTCCACGTTATCCTGAACCGGCCCTCGGTGAAGAACGCGGTGACGCTTGCGATGTGGCTCGAATTGGCCCGGATCTTTTCCGGCTTAGCCGACGATCGCCAGGTCCGCGGCGTCGTGCTGAAGGGCGCAGACAAGGACTTTTCGGTCGGCGCGGACATCTCCGAGTTCGAAAAGATCAGGGAGGACCGCCATCAAGCCGCGGCCTATGAGGCTGCAGTCGACGGTTGTTCGGGCGCGATCGCGGCATTGGATAAACCGGTCGTGGCCGCAATCTCCGGCTATTGCCTGGGAGGTGGCTGCCATCTGGCGCTGGCGTGCGATTTCCGATTTGCCGACCGTACCGCAACGATCGGCATTCCGTCGGCGAAGCTCTCGATCGTCTACGGCGTGCACAGCGTGCAGCGCCTGCTGGCGCTGACGGGTGTGTCGAACGCTAAGCGGATCCTCTACTCGGCAGACCGCTATCCGGCCGAACAGGCGGTTTCGATGGGACTGATCGATGAACTGCACGACGATGCCGCCGCCGCGGTCGAGAAATTCTTGACGAAGCTCGCGGCCAACGCGCCACTGTCGATCTCGGGCGCCAAATACATGCTGAACGGCCTTTCGATGGACCCGGGAGCGCTTGATCCGGCCGTGGCGCAGCGGCTCATCGACGAAGCCTCCGACAGCGAGGACTTTAAGGAAGGCCGAAGAGCCTTCGCCGAAAAAAGGCCTCCGCGGTTTCGCGGCGAATAAGGCCGAACAGGGAAGGAGCGAGCTTTGGAGAGGGCCGATGAAGCCTGCCAAGTTTGACTACGTTTTGCCGGCGACACTGGATGCCGCCATCGAAGCGCTGGTCGCGTCGAACGGCGAAGGCAAGGTGCTGGCGGGCGGTCAGAGCCTGCTGCCGCTCCTCAACTTCCGGATGGCCAGGCCCGCAGTGCTGGTCGACCTAAACGGAATCAAGGGGCTATCGTACATCGAGGAACGAGGCGACCGCATCGCAATCGGCGCGCTGACGCGTCATCGCGATCTCGAGCATTCGCCGCTCGTCGCGTCGAGGTTGCCGGTGATGTCGGCGGCGATGCGCCACGTGGCGCATCTGGCTATCCGCAACCGTGGGACCATCGGCGGCAGCTTGTCCCATGCCGATCCCGCGGCCGAGCTTCCGATGCTGTCGGCATTCTACGACGCCAGGATTTCAGTTCAGGGACCGGCGGGACGCCGAACCATCGCCGCCGAGGAGTTCTTCGTCGACGCCCTGACGAACTGTCTGGAGCCGTCAGAGATCGTGGTGGAGATCGAATTTCCGGTGCTCGATCACGATGGCTGGGCGTTCGAAGAAGTCGCGCGCCGCTTCGGCGACTTCGCGCTCGCGAGCATCGCTGTTTCCGTGCGCCGAGCACAATCCGGGCTAAAGGACGCGCGTATCGCGGTGATGGGTGTGGCCGATACGCCGCTGCGCCTCAGGGAAGCTGAGCAAGAGCTCGTCGCGATGGAGCTCAATGACCGAACTCCGGACCGGTTCTCGGAGATTGTCGTCTCGAAGGTCTCGCCCAACGACGACCTCCACGCTTCGGCGGAGTATCGCAGGCATCTGCTGGCACAGTTGTCCAGGCGTGCGCTGAAGACGGCATTGGCGGCAACGGAGCGAGCGCCATGACCGACATATCCGTCACTGTAAACGGAAAAAGGTACGACGTTTCGGACGTCGAACCGCGTCTACTCCTTTCCGATCTCCTGCGCGACACGCTCGGGTTCACCGGCACGCACGTTGGATGCGAACACGGCGTCTGCGGTGCCTGCACTGTGCTTGTAAACGGCGACAGCGCGCGGTCCTGCTTGATGCTGGCCGTCCAAGCGAACGGCGCCGAGATTGTCACCGTCGAAGGTCTCGGATCCCCCGAGCAACTCAACGTCCTTCAGTCCCAGTTTCGCGAGCATCACGGGCTTCAGTGCGGCTTCTGCACGGCCGGCATGCTGATGACCGGCGAAGACATGCTCCGCAAGTATCCTCTCGCGACCGACGAGGACATCCGGGAAGGGCTGTCCGGAAATCTCTGCCGCTGTACGGGCTACCAGAACATCGTCGCCGCGATCCGCAGCGCCGCTGCGATGCGTTCGGAGAAAAAACCATGAAACTGAACTTCCTCGCCGCCGGGCGTCTTCGCATGAAGAAGAGCATATACGTGCCTGGCGCCGACCGCAGCGAGACCATCGATCTTCCCGTCAGCAGCGCACTGATCCGGCACAAGCAGGGCAACGTACTCTTCGATACTGGCTGCCATCCGACCGTGGTCGACAAAGCAGAAGACCGCTGGGGACCGCTTGCCAAGGTTATGAAGCCGCTGATGAGCGCGGACGAGACCTTGCTGCCGAGTCTCGCATGCATCGGGCTCGGGCCCGACGACATCGATATCGTCGTGAACTCGCATTTCCACCCGGACCATTGCGGCTGCAACCAGTTCTTTCGCAAGGCGACGATCCTTGCCCACGCCAGGGAGATCGAAGCCGCGAAGGCGCCGGGCGCCGAAGCTGCGGGCTATCTCAAGGCCGATTGGGACTATGGGCAACCGATCGAGGCGGTTAGCGGGGAGAAGGATCTGTTTGGCGATTCCAGCGTGGTGCTGGTACCGCTGCCGGGCCACACCCCGGGCACGCTTGGTGCGCTGGTTAGTCTCGATCGCGACGGGCAGTTTCTGCTCGCGTCGGACTCCGTCAGCCTGCGGCAAAATCTCGATACCGACGTCGCGCCCCGCAACACCTGGAACGTCGAGCAGCAAATGAAGACCTTCGACGAGATCCGCCGGATCGAGAAGGGCGGCGCCACCATCATTTGCGGGCACGACGACCGGCAATGGCAAAGCCTGCGCAAGGGAACCGCGGGCTATGAGTAGCGATCGACGCGCCCAATCGTCGGACGTCCTGCGGCCGAAGAACGTCGGCGCGCCCATCAAGCGCACTGAAGATCCGCGTCTTCTGACGGGCAACGGGGAATACACGGCCGACCGGAAGCCGGACCGGCCGCTGCACCTCGCGTTCCTCCGTAGCGGGCAGCCGCACGCACGGATCGCGCGGATCAATGCCGAGGCGGCGCGATTGGCGCCGGGTGTGATGGCTGTGCTGACGGCGGAGGACATCGCGGACGACTTCAGGCCGGTGATCCCGTTCTCGCGGATGCCGAACTACTACGCGACGCCAACTATGCCTCTTGCCTCCAAGAAGGTCCGTTACGTAGGCGAACCCGTCGTCGCGGTCGTCGCCACTTCGCGGTATCTCGCCGAGGATGCCCTGGAGCTGATCGAGGTCGACTACGATCCCCTAGGCGCGATTGCGCGCGCCGAGATGGCCGTCGCCGACGATGCGCCGCTACTGCACGAAGAGGCGGGTAGCAACATCCTGATCGCGCGCGAATTCAAGAAGGGCGATGTCGCCGCCGATCTGAAGGCCGCGGCCGTCAGGGTGAGCGGGCGTTTCGAAATGACCCGCAAGGCGCCGCTCGCGATGGAACCGCGCAGCTACACCGCGGAGTACGAAAGCCGGCGCGACGCCGTCACGCTTTATACGTCGTCGAATATTCCGGGCATCGTCCGCGACGCGATTTCGGAATCGCTCAGTCTTCCTGGACACCGCCTGCGCGTGGTCGCGCCCGATGTCGGCGGGAGTTTCGGTTCGAAGGGCTCGCTCTATCCGGAGGAACTTTTCATCTGCATCGCGGCGCGCAAGCTGCGCCGCTCGATCAAATGGACGGCAGACCGTCTGGAGGACGTGAGCAGCAGCAGTCAGGCTTTTGCCGAGATCGTCGATGCGGAGATGGGTTTCGACGCGAACGGCGTCGCGACCTCCCTGCAGGCGGACGTACTCGGGGACGTCGGCGCCTTCTCGATCTACCCGTGGACCTGCGGCCTGGAGCCGGTGCAGGTCGTCAGCTTCCTTCCCGGCCCGTACAAGATCGGATCCTACCGGGGCGCCGTGCGCGGCGTTGCGACCTGCAAGCCACCGACCGGTCCTTATCGCGGCGTCGGTCGACCGATCTCGACCTTCGTCGCCGAGCGTCTGATGGATCTCGGGGCGAAGGCGCTCGGCATCGATCCTCTCGAGATCAGGCGCCGCAATGTCGTGCGGCCCGACGAGTTTCCCTACCGGATCGCCTCCGGAATCATCTGGGACAAGACCGGCTTCATCGAATGCCTGAACGCCGCCGCCGAGACGGCCGGGTACGAGCAGCTTCGGAAAGAGCAGGCCGAGGCACGCAAGCAGGGCCGGCTGTTCGGCATTGGCATCGCCTCCTATGCGGAACTGACCGGTATCGGGTCGCGGATCGCTGTGGCGCCGGGCATGCCTATCAATACCGGTTCGGAAACGGCGAAGATCACCATCGATTCGACGGGCGCCATCACCGCAGCCTTCGGTGTCGCATCCCACGGCCAGGGCCTCGAGACCACGCTGGCTCAGATCGTCGCTGACGACCTCGGCACCCGCTTCGAGGACGTCCGCGTCATCCAGGGAGACAGCGACGAGGTGCCGATGTCGACCGGGACCTACGCGAGCCGCAGCGCGGTGCTTGGCGGCGGCGCCGCCAAGCATGCCTCGAAAATCCTTCAGGAAAAGATCAAGCGGGTCGCCTCGCATCTTTTGGAGGCCAATGCGGACGACATCGAAGTCGCGGAGGGGAAGGCCATCGTCCTCGGCACCGACCGCGCAGTGTCGTTCAGGCAGATAGCCAAGGCCGTCTATTCCGACATGAAGACGTTGCCTGTCGAGGCCCGCGAAGAATTGACCGCGAGCTACACCTACGACCCGATCAACGGCACCACCGCGGCGGCTACCCACATAGCCGCGGTGGAGATCGATCCGACGACGTGCTTCGTGAAGATCCTCAAGTTCGTCGTTGCCGAGGACTGCGGACGGATCATCAATCCGATGATCGTCGACGGTCAGGTGCACGGCGGCGTCGCGCAAGGCATCGGCGCCGCACTGTTCGAGGAGCTGATCTATGACGACGACGGCCAGCTCCTGAGCGCGAGCCTCGTCGACTACGTGATCCCCTCCGCGCCCGAAGTGCCGCTCATGGATGTCATCCATGTCGAAAGCGAATCCGCGGTGGCAGGCGGATTCCGCGGAATGGGCGAAGGCGGCACGATCGGCGCCCCGGCCGCTATCGCCAACGCGATCGCGGACGCGCTGTCGCCACTCGATATCGACGTCTCCATTCTCCCGATGACCCCAGAGCGCATCTTCAAGCTCATGGAACAGGCCAAGCTCAATCAAGAGGAAAAAGCAGATGAGTGATCTCAAAGGACGTGTCGCCCTCGTGACGGGAGGTGGTCGGGACGTGGGCGCCGCGATATCGAAGATGCTGGCCGAAAGCGGAGCATCCGTCGCCGTCAACTACCACAGCTCGAAGGCCGAAGCGGAAGGCGTCGTCGCCGAGATCGAAAGGGCTGGCGGCAAGGCGAAGGCCTATCAGGCCGACATCGCCAATGCTGACGTCGTCAAGAAGATGGTTGCGGACATCAAGAGCGATTTCGGCGGCCTGGATATCCTCGTCAATAACGCAGGATTGGTGTTCCGCAAGCGCTTCAGCGAGAGCACGCCTGAAGATTGGAAAAAGCAGATCGACACCTGCCTCTACGGCGCGTTGAACTGCTCCCACAGCGCTGGACCGCTGCTCGAAGCGTCAGGCCGCGGACGCATCATCTCGATCATGGGCGACTCCTCCCGGGTCGGCGAGTCCGGTCTCGCGCTTGCGGCAGCGGCGCGAGCCGGCACGATCGCGCTGATGAAGTCGCTTGCCCGCGAATGGGGACGTTCGGGCGTAACCGCGAATTCGATCTCGCTCGGTCTCATCGAAACTGCCCACGAGAAGACGTGGGTGGACGCCAATCGCGACAAGCTGGTCAAGGCCTACGCTATCCGGCGGCTCGGACTGCCGTCCGACGTGGCACCTCTCGTCACCTTGCTCGCGTCCGATGCCGGAAGCTGGATCACGGGCCAGGTCATCAGCGTCAACGGCGGATACTCGATGGTATAGGAGGAGGCGACGATGCTGCACGTTGATCTGATCGCGCCGATCGCGGCACTCCTCGATCGTCACGCGAAGAAGCGGCCGGACCAGATCGCGTACTGGGACACGACCCGGTCCGTCACCTACGCGCAGCTCGCTGAGCGCACAGCGTCGATCGCCGCGAATCTGACGAAGGCGGGCCTTGAGGAGGGTGACAAGCTTGCGATCTATCTGCCGAACGGCGTGGACTGGATCGAGATCTGTCTCGCCGCGCTGCGGGCCGGCGCCGTCGTTGTGCCGATCAGTATCGACGCGGCGGAAGGCGAAATCAGCTATCGCCTGACGGATGCGGGCTGCACTCTCATCGCCACGACGGCCGCGAGAAAAGACCTGGTCGGAAAGATCTGCAGCGATGCCGGCATTGCGGCGGCGACGATTTTCGTCGGTGCGGACGCTGAACAGGCCGGGACGTCGACGGCGGAGCTCGCGAACAGCCGCGCGGCAGCGCCGCTCGACCCGAACGACATCGATCGGTCTTCGTTCATCATCTACACCTCGGGTACACGGGAAGGGCGAAGGGGGTGCTGCTGTCGCTGCGCGGTATGCTGTGGATCGCCGCCGCCTGCTGGGCGCCGATCGGAGGCTTGACGGAGAAGGACGTCGTTCTCTCGCCTTTGCCTCTGTTCCATTCCTACGGTCTCAACCTGTCAGTGCTCAGCGTGCTTGCGGTAGGCGCGAGCGAACACATCATGGAGCGGTTCTCTCCTCAGCAGGCGCTCGATCTGTTGCAGACCGGCAAGTATTCGATCATGCCGGGCGTCCCGACGATGTTCCACTACCTCCTGCATCGAGCTCAGGAATCAGGCATCGAGCATCTCGGATCTGTGCGCCTGTGCATCTCGGCGGGCGCGATCATGCCCGCGAGCCTCAACAAGACCTTCGAGGAGCGCTTCAGGACGCGCCTCCTTGACGGATACGGCATTACGGAGACTTCCACGATGGTCACGATGAACTGGCTGCACGGCGCGCGGCCGATGGGCTCGTGCGGATTGCCGGTACCGGGGCTTGCCGTGCGTATCGTCGATCCGTCGTCGTTGGAGGATGTGCCGATCGGCGCGGAGGGCGAACTGATCGTCCGTGGTCCCAACTTGATGCAGGGCTATCACAACAAGCCGGAGGAGACGGCATCGGCACTGCGCAAGGGCTGGTATCACACGGGCGATCTCGCGAAGTCGGATCCTGCGGGATATCTGACGATCACCGGCCGTATCAAGGAACTGATCATCCGCGGCGGTCAGAACATCGCCCCCGCCGAGATCGAGGAGGTTGTCGTCAGGTATCCGCAAGTCAAGGACTGCGCGGTGGTCGGCGTGAAGCACGCGACGTTAGGCGAGGTGCCTTGCCTCTTCGTCGTCGCCAAGCAGAATGAACTGGATGTTTCTTCGCTGATGGAGCACTGCAGAGCACATCTGTCGTCCTACAAGATCCCCGAGGCGATACATCTGGTCGGCGAGATTCCCCGCACGGGCTCGGGCAAGATCATGCGCTTCAAACTGGTCGAAGCGTTGAGCCAGGTGTGAGGGAAACCACCGTCAGTCGACGGATCGCGGCCCCAGCGCTCCGAACGACTTTGGATCGTAGGTGAGGCGGTACCGCATATCGGCGGCGACGATGGGCTGCTTGCAGCGGTCGCAGCAGACCGAAGCGTGGAAATCGTGTCCGCATTTGAGATGCGTGAGAATGAGCGGAGGCCTGCTCTTCGCGAGCCAGCGGTCGCCCCATCGCAACATCGCGATGAACGGACCGTAGAGGTCCATTCCCATGTCAGAGAGGAGGTATTCGTACCGATCGGGCGAGCTTTGATATTGCCTGCGATAGAACACGCCGCTGGCGACGAGTCGGTTCAACCGGTCGGTGAGGATATTTGGCGCGATCGCGAGTTCCGTCAAAATCTTGTCGTAACGTCGGTTGCCGAAAAAGCCCTCGCGGACGACCATGAAGCTCCACTTGTCGCCGATGATCTCCAAGGCACGCGACACCGAACTTGGTCGCCCAAGGAGGAACCGGCTTCCGTCGGAGGCGCGTCTGGTGTTGCGGCCTTCCTTCGCGGGACATCGTCCGGCGCCCGGGCCGTCACGGTATTTGGCGTCGCGGGCGGAGACGCTCTCCCCACAATGCGAGCACGTGATGACCGGATGGCTGTCGCAGCCGCAGCTCGTGTGGATCAGCGTCAACGGAGGAGGCTTGCCCTTGGCGAGCCAGCGATCGCCGAACTGCATTAGAGCGATGAAGCTCGGATAGAGATCGAATCCCATCTTGGTCAGACGGTATTCCTTGCGCTGGGAGGACCCGCGCGCGACCTGGCGGAAGATCGCGAGCTGCGTGAGCTTCTTCAGCCGGTCAGTCAGGGTTGCCCGCGGAATGCCGAGAGCCGAGCGGAAAGCTTCGAACGTCTGCGTTCCGAAGAAGGCCTCGCGGATGATCAGAAAGGCCCAGGCATCCGAGACAATGTCGAGCGTACGTGCGACCGAACAGTTGCGCTCGGTCCTGACGGTGTTCGTCCGACTCGCGGCCGCTTTCGGCCCTGGCCTGGGAGAGGGCTTGGCTGTTTGAATCTTGCCGGCGACGGGCATTCAGGACGGTCCATTCACGCAGCCGCGGTAACGGCGGCCTTCGAAAGATGCGCACCTCTATCACATCGACGCGATTGACTTGCAGGAAATATAAGTCTAGTTATGCATGTAACTAAGTCTAGTTATGCTAGTCATAAAAACAGAATCGGTTGCATATGCATGCCTGGGGAGGAGTGCCATGAAGTTGAAAATCGGTAGTGTGCTGATCGCGACAGCGGCGATCTCGTTCGTGAACGGCGGCGCCTGCGCCCAGACCACGGCGATCTCGGACGATGTCGTCAAGATCGGCGTGCTGACGGACATGTCCGGCCAGTTCTCACACGAATCCGGCGACGGGTCGGTGACAGCGGTGAAGATGGCCGTCGAGGATTTCGGTGGCAAGGTGCTGGGAAAGCCGATCGAGGTGCTCGTTGCCGATCACCAGAACAAGCCCGACACCGCCTCGGCGCTGGCGCGCAAATGGTTCGACGTCGAACACGTCGACATGATAGGCAATCTCATCAACTCCTCGATCGCGCTCAGCGTGTCCCAGCTCGCCAAGGACAAGAACAGGATCGCGATTATCAATGGCTCTGGCTCTTCCCGGCTCACCAATGATGCCTGCACGCCGAACAGTATCCACTACGCCTACGACACGTATGCGTTGGCTCGGGGGACTGGCAGCGCCCTGATGAAGGCCGGCAAGAAGAGCTGGTATTTCCTGACCGCGGACTATGCATTCGGGCATGCGCTTGAGGCAGATACCTCCGCAGTCGTCAAGGCGCTCGGCGGGGGAGTGGTCGGAGCAACGAGATATCCGGTCGAGGCTTTCGACCAGTCTTCATTTCTCCTGCAGGCGCAATCTTCCAAGGCCGAGGTCGTCGCTTTGGCCGGGTCGGGGAGTGTTCTGGTCAACTCGATCAAATCAGCCCAGGAGTTCGGCATTCCTGCGGGCGGACAGACGCTTGCCGGCCTGCTTGTCTGGATCACTGACATCAAGAGCCTCGGTTTGAGCTCGGCGCAAGGATTGGTCCTGACAAACGCCTTCTACTGGGACCGCGACGACGAGACGCGCGCATGGTCGAAGCGCTTCTATGAGCGCATGAAGCGTATGCCGCACATGGGCGACGCGGGGGACTATTCGTCGACGATGCACTATCTCCGGGCGATCCAGGCGGCCGGCACCGACGAGGCGCACGCCGTCATGAGCAAGATGCGCGAGATGCCTATCAACGATTTTTTCGCCAAGAATGGCCAGATCCGCCAAGACGGGCGCATGGTGCACGACATGTACGTCTACGAAGTCAAGAAGCCGTCCGAGTCGAAGGGCGAGTGGGATTACTATAAGCTGCGCGAAGTGATCCCAGGCGATCAGGCGTTCCGTCCGCTCAAGGACAGCGTCTGCCCGCTGGTCAAGAAGGGCTGAAGCAAGTGGGTAACGCGGGCCCCGATGCGGTCGCACCGCGGGCCCGCTTCGTTGGAGGTGTCGTGATGGACCAGAAACTCGTCGCATCCGGTTCGACCGCCGGGTCCCAAAATCCGATCCGATCCGGCGCCGACTACATCGAGAGCCTGAGGGGGCGGAAGCTGAAAGTCTATCTGATGGGCGAGCCGGTCGAGGAACCGGTCGACCATCCGATCATCCGGCCCTCGATCAACGCGGTCGCCAAGACGTACGATCTCGCCAACGATGATCCGGAACTGGCGTCTGCCGTCTCGCCGTTCACCGGAAATCGCGTGAACCGCTTCCTGCACGTTTCGACGAGCACGGCCGATCTCGTCATGCAGAACAAGATGCAGCGCCGCCTGGGGCAACTGACGGGTACGTGTTTTCAACGCTGTGTCGGCATGGATGCGCTCAATTCCCTGCATTCGGTGACGTACGATTTGGACGACAAGTGCGGGACCGACTATCATGCTCGGTTCACAAAATTCCTCGCGCGGATGCAGAGCGACAACCTGGTCATAGGCGGCGCGATGACCGACGTGAAGGGGGACCGTGGCAGATCGCCGTCGCAGCAGGCAGATCCGGATCTGTTCGTTCATGTCACACGCCGGACCCCGGAAGGCGTCTACGTGAGTGGTGCGAAGGCGCACCAGACGGGCTGCTTGAATTCGCACTGGCTGATCGTGATGCCGACGATGAGACTCGAGGCAGCCGACAGGGATTACGCCATCGTCGGCGCGGTACCCGTCGACGCGATGGGCATCACCTACATCTACGGCCGGCAATCCTGCGATACGCGCAGCGCCGAAGGTGGAGACATCGACGCGGGCAATGCGCACTTTTCCGGCCAGGAGGCGATGATCGTTTTCGAGGACGTCTTCATTCCGCGGGAGCTCGTGTTCCTCGACGGCGAGTTCGAATTCGCCTCCACGCTGGTCGAACGTTTCACCTGCTATCATCGCCGCAGTTATGTCTGCAAGACGGGCGTCGGCGACGTCCTGATCGGCGCGGCGGCGACCATCGCGGATTACAACGGGGTCGAGCGCGCCTCTCATGTTCGCGATAAGCTCGTTGAGATGACCCATCTGAATGAGACCATCTACGGCGCCGGCATCGCTGCGAGCCACCAGGGGATTGCGATGAGGTCTGGAGCGTGCCTGCCGGACGAAATGCTCGCGAACGTCTGCAAGCATCATGTTACGCGGCTGCCCTACGAAATCGGCCGGCTGGCCCAGGACCTCGCGGGCGGATTGATGGTGACGCTGCCCTCGGAACGGGAGTTCCGGCACAAGACGATCGGTCCGATCGTTGAGAAGTATCTGAAGGGACGTCCCGATGTCGCGACCGAGGACAGGATCCGGATCCTTCGTCTGGTGGAGAATATGACGCTCGGCAGAAACGCAGTTGGCTATTTGACGGAATCCATGCACGGTGCGGGCTCGCCGCAGGCACAGCGGATCCAGATTGCGCGATCGATGCAGCTCGAGTTCAAGAAGACGTTGACGAAGTCGCTGGCCGGCGTAGCATCCGCACCGCGCGCCGAGATCGTAGACGATCTTTCGACCTACATGGCTAGAGTGTTCGCGCCCGTCTCGGACCGAGCGAAGCCGCCGGGTTAAAGATGCCGTCTACGACCGTGACCGTATCGATAGCCGCCCGAGAGTCGACTAGCCGGATTTCGCAGTTGCTCGAAGCGAATTCGGCTGCGCGGGGAAGGCAGCTGTTCGGAGATTGCTCCGAGTCGGTCGTGAGCCGCTGGCTGGACGACGGGATGCGGCTCCGTGGCCCCCATGATGGACTGGAGCGAAGGTTCAGGTTTTTCAATCGGTTAGTCGGGTGCGTGTGCACGACGTGTGCACCAGGAGATTAAGAAAAATCTATTGAGAGCAAGTGTGGGCGATGGTTCTTTGGAGTGATGGGACGTCCGCAGAAGCGCTGGCGACCTAGCGAGTTGGATAGGGCAGGGGGCACGCGAACGACTAAGGAGCTGATCGCGCCCGTCACAAGTAGAGCTCGGTGATCAGTCGCGAAGAACTGCGCCAATGACAGTGAAGACAAAAATTGGTGTTGGGGTTCGAGTCGCTTCCCCGCTGCTACGGGCTAAGATCCCTCACGCCAATCTACTTGGCGGACCGAGTGCCCAATGAGGCGCTTCGGCTTGCGTCCAGGAGCCGAATAAGAGTCGGCTGGCATGGGGCGGTGGCACTCTTCCCGCCTTGCATGGAGTTGGCGAGGCCGACATCATCTGCCTCATAAGGTCAGATCGGATAGTTTCGTACATTGTATCCGGGGATCTGGGCTCGTTCGAATGCAGCGGCCAGGCGCACCACGTCGTGCTCGCTGTGTGATCGTCCGACGATCTGAAGCCCGACCGGCATTCCGTCCGTCGCGATCCCCGCGCAGACCGACGCAGCCGGCTGCCCGGTGAGATTGAAGGGATACGTATAATAGACCCATGAAACGAGATTTCGGTCTGATAACTCGTCGGGAATATTTTTGCCAACCTCAAGCGAGGTGACGGGAAGGACCGGAGAAATCAACACGTCATAACGCTCGAAGAAACCGCGAACGGTGTCGCGCAGCGCATAGCGGGAAAATACCTTGGTGTAATAATCGCGCATGTCCTGTGTCAGCGCCGGTTCGAGCACATCGGCGACTGCCGGATCGAGCAGCTCGCGCTGATCCTCCATGAAGGATCGCAGACGAATGCCGACGCCGGCATAAAATTCTGCCGTCCACAAGTCCGCGGGATCGGCGTCGAAGACCTTCTCGACAAGATCGACCTGGCAGCCGAGCGTTCCAAGCGTTTCTGCGGCGCGGTCGGTCAGCTTGAGGACTTCGGCATTGGGCCGCGCGTAGCCCAAGGTCGGGCTGTAAGCCACTCTCATTCCGGCAACCGGTTGCGCCAGCGCCGCAATGACGTCCGGGACGGGGCCAGCGACGCTGAACGGATCGCGGCGATCGAAGCCGGCGATAACGGAAAATAGCAGCGCGGCGTCCTCGACCGAACGCGCCAGCGGACCAACATGTGCAAGTGTTGGTGTCGCGGAAGTCGGCCACACCGGTACGCGGCCGAACTGTCCCTTGATTCCGGTAAGGCCGCAGAAGGAAGCGGGGATACGGATCGATCCACCGCCGTCGGTGCCGAGCGCGAAGGGCGTGATACCTGCGGCAACCGATGCGGCCGCGCCGGCACTCGAGCCGCCCGGCGTCTTGTCCAGGTTCCAGGGATGGCGGGTGATGCCGGTAAGCCGGTTGTCCCCCACCGGCTTGCAGCCGAATTCACTTGTCGTGGTTTTGCCGATCAGGATGCCGCCAGCAGCCCTGGCCCGCTCGACCGCCGGCGCATCCACGGAGGCGATGTTCGACCTCATCGTCAGAGAACCGGACGCGTAACCGACGCCCTTCACCGCCATCAAGTCCTTCGCAGAGAACGGAATGCCATGGATCGGGCCGAGGGGATCGCCCTTCATTACGGCGGCTTCGGCCTGCCGGGCCGCGGCGAGGGCCTCGTCCGGCATCAGCAGATAAAATGCATTGAGCGTCGCTTGCGTCGCCTCGGCTTTCTCGAGCGCACGCTTCGTCAAATCGACCGGCGATATCTCCCTGGCGACAACGTGTCGGCGCATCTCCGTCGCGCTCATGGTGTCGAATTCGGCCGACATCGCTGTAACCTCTTTGCAGGAGAGAAATTCCGGACGTCACGCAGGGAACGCCGTCCGGATTGTTTCGCAAGTTCGGTGAGGCGGCCCTAGTTGATGACGGCAAAGGCGCGCACTGGTGATCCCGAACCACCCTTGAACTTCAACGGTACGCCGAAGAACTGGAATTCGCCCTTGCCGATCAGTTCTTCAAGATTGACCAGCCATTCCCAATGGCTGATGCCGAGGTCGCGGCACAGGCGGTGTTGCGCGAAGATATTGTCGGTCGGCTTGTCGGTTGACGGTCCTTCAACGCCGTGCATCTTCGATCCCCGCTCGTGAAGCCACCTCGTGGCTTCGACGGTCAGAAGTGGATTCTTCCAGACTGAATCGAGACTGGGGTAATTGCGCTTGTGGAAGCCGGTGCAGAGCAGCACGATATGCCCGTTGACCTTGACACCGGCTTTCTTCTCGGCCGCCTCCATGTCCGCAACCGTGATGTCGCCGAGATCCGGCATATGCTGCAGGTCGAAACAAACGGCCTTTCCCATGAACATTTCCAGCGGCATTTCGTCGATCGGCTTCCCGCTCGGGTTGACGTGCTTGAACGCATCGACATGCGTTCCGACGTGATCGAGCATCGCGATGAAGTTTGTCTGGAAGGTCATGGGATCGCCGGGCACGCCGAGATTGGCCGATTTCGTGCTCTCGTGGCTCATGTGAACCGCCATCACCGGCCGCTGAAAAAGCTTGTGCGCTGGCATGTTGTCTTCGATAGTCAGGCTGAGATCAACGATACGCTGAGCCATGGTCACTCCTTAGGCTTTGGGGTTAAGAACGCTTCTTCTTGCCGAGGAATGCTTCCATCACCTCGGGGTCGCGGGCGAGTTCGCAACTCGGGCCCTGGCGCGTGATGCGTCCGTTGGACACCACGAATCCGTAATCGGCGACCGCGAGCGCATGCGAAGCAAGCTGCTCGACGAGCAGTATGGTCAGGCCTTCCCGGTTGAGCTTGCTGAGCGTCGCCAACAATTGATCGACGATCTTCGGCGCCAGACCGAGTGACAGTTCGTCGATGATGAGAAGCTCAGGCCGTGCCATGAGGCCGCGGGCAATCGCGAGCATCTGCTGCTCGCCGCCGGACATGCTGCCCGCCTGCTGCTGCAATCGCTCGTTCAATCGCGGAAACAGCTCGAGAACCTTTTCGAACGTCGCGCGCGAAGCCCTGTCCTTCAGGCCGCCGCTCAGATAGGCGCCAAGAATGAGATTATCCTTCACCGTCTGGTCCGGAAACAGCAGCCGCCCTTCCGGGACCATCACAAGCCCACGGGCAACCTTGCGGTCGGCACTCAGGTGAGCGGTGTCCTCGCCACGGAAGTAGACCTGTCCCGCGGACGGCCGGACCAGACCGGTTGCGCCGCGCACCATCGTCGATTTTCCGGCGCCGTTATTGCCGATGACCGCGACAAACTGGCCGCGGCTGATCGTGAACGATGCGCCGCGCACCGCAATGGCCGCACCGTAGCGCAACTCCATGTCGCGGACGTCGAGCAGCGCCTCGCTCATGCCCTTGCCTCTTGCGGTCGCGCATGCGAGAGCGACGTTCCGAAATAGGCCTCGATCACGCGTGGGTCGTTCTGAACTGTGGCCGGCGTGTCGCTTGCGATCACCTGCCCATAGTCGAGCACGGTTACGGTGTCGGCGAGCGCCATGATCAGGTCGACATGATGTTCGATCAACAGCACCGAAATGCCGAGGCTCGCGATGCGGCGTATCATCGCCTCGAGATCGTCGATCTCCTGGGAAGTGAGGCCGGCCGCCGGCTCATCAAGCAGCAGAAGTCGGGGCTTGGTCGCGAGTGCGCGTGCGATCTCCAGCCGGCGCTGCAGGCCGAACGGCAAGTGCCGCGCTGTATCATTGGCTTGCGGCAACAGTCCGACGAAATCCAACAGGCCGATGGCGGCCGCTCGGCATTCACGCTCGTCGTGCCGCATCCTTGGCGTGCGCAGCAACGCGCCGGCGAGTCCGTAGCGCAGGCGCTGGTGGTAGCCGACCATTACATTGTCGAGCACACTCAAGTCACCGAACAACTCGGTGTTCTGAAAGGTTCGCGCCAGCCCGAGCCTCGCAACGTCGTATGAACGGCGCGCCGTCAGCCCGATCCCATCGAGTTCGAACCATCCCTCGTTCGGCTGGTAAAAGCCGGAAACCGTGTTGACGAAGGTGGACTTGCCTGCGCCATTGGGGCCGATCAGCGCGTGTATTTCGCCGCCCTTGACCCGCAAGGAGACCTTCGACAGGGCCGTCAAGCCACCGAACCGAACGGTCAAATCGCTTGCCACGAGTTCCGCCGGAAGCTCGCGGGCTGCATGATGCAAGCTCTTCTCGGCTGGAACGCCTTCCGACGATGCCGGAGCAGGATCGGGCGGGCGGAGACGGTCGAACAGCGAGCGCAGCGTCCCGACGATGCCGAGAGGCATGACGAACATCACCAGCAGCAACAGCGCGCCATAGGCGAATCTCTGCCAAACCTGGAACTGCTGAAGATATTCCGGCAGGTAGGTCAGAATATACGCGCCGATGACGCCGCCGAAGGTAGATCCCGCGCCGCCGAGGATCACCATCAAAAGGAAGCGCACGCTGTCGGAGAACGTGAAGATGTCCGGCGAGATGTAGGAGTTCAGGAAGGCGTACAGCGCGCCGGCAATTCCCGCGGTCACTGATGCCACGGCAAAGGACAGCGTGCGGATGGCGGTTGGGTTGATGCCGAGCGCGCGTGCCGCAGTTTCGCTTTGGGCGACGGCAAGCATTGCGCGTCCATATCGCGAATATCGCAGATGGTGGATGAGCAGGACCGCGACGAACAGAACTCCCGCCAGGACACAGTAGAAGGCGAAGCCAGACAGTTTGATGCCGAAAAGATTCGGTCGGGGTATGGACGTCAGTCCTGTTGTGCCTCCGGTGAGAGACTGCCATTCGATTGCAACGTTTTCGACGATGATGCCGAAGGCAATGGTCACCACCGCGAGATAGACGCCGCGCACGCGCACCGATGGATAGGCGAGCAGGGCGCCGAAGAGACTGCAGACGACGGCCGCGCTGATGCAGCAAGCGACGACATCAAAATGCAGCCGCGTCGCGAGGATCGCCGCGGTGTATGAACCGAGCGCGAAGAAACCGGCTTGCCCCAGTGAAACCAGAGCGCTTAGTCCGACAAGCACGTTCAGTCCGGCTGCAATCAGGCCATAGGTCAGAAACAGCATGAACAGGCGTAGTTCGTATTCGTTGGCGGCCTGAAGCGGAACCGCGATCAGGACGAGACCGAAGACGAGGAAGCCGATCGCGTTGAGGTACCTCATACCTTGAGAACCTCACGCTTGCCGAACAGGCCTTGCGGGAACGCGAGCAAGACCAGAACCATCACGCTGAAGCCGACGATCTCGCGGGCAGCCGTCGAGACATAACCCTCAACGAACTTCTCCATCACGCCGAACGCGAAACCGGCGATGACAACGCCCGGCGCGCTGGTGATGCCGCCGATGATCGCGACCGCGAAACCCTTCAAGCCCAGGATCGCGCCCATGCTGGCTGATACCTGGATCACCGGCGCGACGAGGATTCCGGCGGCCGCGCCAAACAGGGATGCGAGGCCGAACGAGAGTGCCGTGATGCGGTTGACGTTGATGCCCATCAGGGCGGCTGCCTGCTTGTTGTGGGCGACGGCCTGCATGGCACGGCCGACCAGCGTGTGCCGCTGCAGCAGCTTGAGGCCAATCACGACGGCCACGGCAAAAACGGGAATGAAGAGTTCCTGGGGGTAAACGCCCGCTCCAAGGATATGAACGGCGCCTGCCACGCCGGGCGACGGCAGCGGCCGCGAGAATCCACCAAACTGCAGGGTTGCGAGCGCCTCGGTCATGACCCCGACAGCCAACGTGGTCAGCATCCAGCCGACCGACGTCGCCGCACCCACGAACGGACGGACCGCAAATCGTTCCAGCAGAATGCCGAATATGCCGCCGGCGGCGATACCGAGAAGACAGGCGAGGGGCATCGGCACGCCCTGATCGACGCCGATCACCGCGACCACGGCCCCCAGCATGAGCGTGTCGCCATGCGCAAAGTTTACCGCCTTCGCCGCCGACCACATGATGTGGAAGCCGAGTGCGACGAGCGCATAGATGCCGCCGATGGCAAGGCCCGACAGGATGTATTGGATGGTCGTCGTCACTGCTGGACTCGCGGCTTGCGATCAAATCGGCCGGTTGGACGCGGCGCGGTCGATTTGCGCTCGTTATCGAAGGCAATCGTAGCGTGTTTGGCCGATGCCATTCGCAGCGCGATCACGATGTTGATTGATGCTGGTCACGGCAGCCAGCGTTGCGGGTGCTCAGGCGGAGTCCGCAACGCTGGAAGTGTCTGTCGTCAGTTTGTCTTGCCGTAAGCCGTCTGCTCGATCGGCAACAGCTTCCCGTCAACCCACACTGTGAGCTTGTAGTACTTTGGCAGGATTGCATCCTGACGTTCGGGATCGGACGCGTCGAAGGCCGGCTTATATTCGGCGACCAGGCCGTCGTAGTCCACGGTATAGAGGGCCTGGCGAACCTTCTCCCAATCGTAGGATTGTGCCTTTTCGATCGCCCTGGCGATGATGTGGACAGCATCATAGGCGTTGGCGACGCCGGAACCCATCTTGATCTCAGCGGGATCCTTGAGGCCGTATTTGGCCTTGACCTTGTCCCAGAGCGCCAGCTTCTTTGCGTCCATTGACCCCATGAAAGTATAGGTCTGGATCACCTCGACGCCGTTGGCGAGCGGCCCGGCCAGTTCTCCGAGGTTGCCGGCAATACCCCACGCGCCGATGATGGTAGGTTTCCAGCCGACCTTGTCCATCGAGCGCAGGATCTGGTTTCCCTCGCGGTCGAGCGCCCAGAACAGCGCGACGTCGGCGCCCGCGTCGCGCGCGCGGATAACCTGCGGCGACATGTCCTGGTCGCCCCAGTTGAAGGTCTCAGCTGCGGCCAGCTCCTTGCCTTTCTTCGCCATCGCATCCTTCACGTCGGCGATCGCGCCATTGCCCCAGCCGGTATTCTCATAAAAGAATGCGACCTTGCCCGACTTCGAGGCTTTCAGCGCCTGGTCGACAAGATAGCGCGCGACCCACTTGTCCTTGGCGGAGACACGGAACATGAAGTTCGGGTTGCGGCCATTTTCGATCGCTTTCGTATTGGCCGCGAGCACGCCGACATAGGGAATGCCGATGTCATTGACCGGTTCGGCTTGTGCCACGGCGACCGTCGAGTGGTAGCCGCCGAGGATAGCAATGCATTTGTCGGCCAGCGCGATGCGGCGGGTATTGTCGACGCCGCGAGGCGGCGCGCCGGCATCGTCGTACTGAATGAAGCTGAGCTTCTTTCCAAGCACGCCGCCCTTCCCGTTGATCTCCTCGATCGCGATCTCGGCTCCCATCTTGATAGCCTGCCCGCCGAAGGCTGCGGGGCCGGTCGTGGCTGAAGAATTGCCAATGCAAGGCATCTGCTCGGCAACTGCCACCGTCGACAACAAACTCATTATCGTCACCGCCGCGAGCCCGGCGCCAACCCCAATTCGCGAAGTCATAACTGATCTCCGATGCCTTTTTGCTGAAACAAACGCCCCTTCTTGTCGGCAGCTAACGAGAAAAGAACTTCGAGAACAAAGATCAAATTCCAATGGTCTGATATAGGAAAAACCTATGTCGCCTTGCGTGCTCTCGTTTCAAGCAGCTTGACGGCGGGGAAATGATTGATTTTAATGCGCTATATCTTCTGCTAGGCAATAGTTTTCGCTGATGCTCAATTTGAGAGCAGGACAGCAGTGACATATTGAAGCGTCTCCGCCACGATGGATCTCCGCCAGCTTCGATACTTCGTGCAGATATTCGAGAGCGGCAATGTTTCGCGCGCGGCCGAGGTGCTGCGCATCGCCCAGCCTTCCCTCAGTCAACAGATCAAGCAACTGGAAGAGGAACTCGGCGTCGAATTGCTCGTGCGGCATGCGCGCGGGGTCACGGCTACCGAGCGCGGCCAGCAACTTTATGATCACGCCCGACGCATCCTCGACGAAGTCGACCACGCCAAGAAGAACGTGCGTTCGCAGACGCTTGCGCCGTCGGGACGTGTCTCCGTCGGGCTCCCGACATCAGCGGCGAGAGGACTTTCATTGCCGCTATTCGAGGTGATGGCAAGACGGCTTCCGAACGTCACGCTGCATCTCGTCGAGGCCATGACCGGCTTCCTGGACGAATTGATCCAGGCAGGTAGGCTCGACGTAGCTCTCCTGTACAATCACAAGGCGTTCGAGCATGTCGCCTGGACCGAGATGATGACCGAGGACCTGATGCTGTTCGTCGCCAAGGATAGTCCGATGGCCAGGCGGAAATCGGTCCCGTTCAGGAAGGTCTTCGCAAGCGATCGTATCGCGCTGCCTGGGCGGCCAAACGTGTTGCGCGTGGTGATTGAGCAACTCGCGGCGCGTCACGATGTGACGCTCACGGTCAAGGACTGCGACAGCCTGCCTGCAATCAGCAAGCTGGTGTGCGACGCCAACTACATGGCCGTCATGCCGCATTTTGCGTTCACCGATGAGCTCAAGCGAGGCGAGATGATTGCAATTCCCATCGTCGACCCGGTGCCCTCATGGACTCTCGCGGTGGTGGTTTCGCAGCGGACCATGAACGCTCGGGGCAGCGAAGCGGTGGCCCGTATCATGGCGGATTTGATCGCGGAGATGGTTGAGCAAGGCACCTGGCGGGCGAAGTTGCACGGCGACAAGGTCACTGCGGAACGTTGACCGCGGTTCGTCCATCCCGGACAGGAACAATTGACGGTTCGCCGAACTCTTTTCGTCACGTAGTTCCCGTCTTTGTCGGAGTATCGTATTTCAGATGCAACCAGAGCTGCCTGACCTGATACTCGGCTGCAACGTGGTCGCCGTCGCGCTGGCGCTGCTCACCGTTCCGATATTCGCCGGCTTGATGCGGATTCCGTTTGTCATCATCGCGCCCCTGATCGTGATCATCTATGTAGTGGCGGCTACTCGGTGCCGAACTCCTATCTCGACGTCGTCATGAAGCTCGGCTTCGGCGTCGTCGGCTATCTCGTGGCCGGGGTAGCGCTATAACTGCTGCCGCTTGCACTCCAGATCGCGCAAATCCCGCGCGGGCCGGCGCGTCGCTGCCGCCATGCCCATTCCTATGAGCCATCGTCCGTCCCGGATCTGACCGGGCCTGGCGCTACGGTTGCGCCATTCGAACAGCCGAGCGCCCTCCCGCAGTCGGTCGGCCATCTTGCGATAGGTTTCGGGGTTCGAGCCGGGATCGTAGGCGACGACTTCGATCTCGCGACCGAGGATGGATGCCGCCAGCTTCGTTGATCTCCTGGATGGCGAGCGCCGTGTCGAAGAAATGCTCGGCTTCCAAGACCGCCATCGAACCGGTACGCGAAAAAAGCACGCCGACGCGCCAGACGTCCCGATCGGATTGTTTCGCGGGTTGCTTCGCCGTCATCATGAAATACTCTCCAGCGCTGGCAGGGGAACGAACGGATCTGCTCAGCTTTCGATCGCAACAAAGCTGCTCACCAGCGGCTTGGCAACCGTCCAGCCATACCGGGCGGGCCAAAATTGTTGTTCGAAATCAGCGAAATGCCGCCTCGTTTGAAGGCGTCAGCGCATGTAGCGGATCGAGGCAAAACGACCCAGGCAGGCGCCGCGCGACTGCTCTGCAGCTTCCACCGACGCCTGGCTCGAGCCGAAATCCTGACGCGGGATTTTGTCCAGCGTTGCTCTCGCGCGGCCGTCGTGGCGGTTCTCCGACAGCTTGTCGAGCATGGTGCGCAGGCGCTGGTTCTCGATCTCAAGCTCCCGCAGATGACGAAGGGCGGGCGAGGTGAGACCGCCATAACGTTT
Organism: Bradyrhizobium sp. LeoB3; assembly: GCF_055456055.1. Lineage (NCBI taxonomy): Bacteria > Pseudomonadati > Pseudomonadota > Alphaproteobacteria > Hyphomicrobiales > Nitrobacteraceae > Bradyrhizobium > Bradyrhizobium sp. LeoB3. Next base: position 38,095 of record NZ_JBVBEF010000034.1, on the reverse strand, counting down.
GCGCCAACGATAGAAGGTCCGCAGCGAGACACGGGCCGTGCTACAAATTTCGGCAATCGAAATGCCGGCATCTGCCTCTTCGAGCAGGAATAAAATTTCGTGTTCAGTGTGCTGTGAGCGGCGCATCGGCGTGGACCCTCATACGTGACCGATTACGGGCATATCGCATAGATTTCAGCCATTTGATAGAGACGCGATGCTTGCGCTGCCGGCATGACGGCAACGCCGTTTGATGCATCGCGGGTGTTGCGCACATTGCGTCATTGCGGTCGCCCCGCGAGGCAAAGGTAACATCCTAAATGGCAAAAGTGACATCACGATTCGAGAAGCAAAGTCCTTGCCGAGCGCTTGAGCACACCTGAATACTATTTGGCGTTGCCTGACCAAATGCCATGATTTGAAATCGGACAGCACTCGGAGAGCAGAGGTCCGATCCATGGCAAGGTTTTCACGGCGTTCGTTTCTTCGCGGAACTGGACTTGGCGCGGCGGCGGCGCTGACGACGTCGGTCGCTATGCCGGCAATCGTGCCTTCCGCAAATGCAGCCGGCGGCACGGTCAGGCTCGGCTGCCTGTTTTCGTCGTCGGGGACGATGGCCAACATCGAGGGCCGCTTGAATCACGTCGTGAAGATGGCGGCGTCGGAAATCAACGCGAAGGGGGGCGTCAACGGCCGCACCATCGAGGTCATGGTCTCCGATCCCGCCTCCGACTGGCCGCTCTACGCGCAGATTGGCAAGCAGATGCTCGACCAGGACAAGGTTGCAGCACTGTTCGGCTGCTGGACCTCGGTCTCGCGCAAAACCGTGCTTCCCGTGGTTGAGCAGGCCAACGGGCTGCTGTTCTACCCGCTGCATTTCGAGGGTGACGAGAATTCGAAGAACGTCGTCTATGTCAATTCGCCACCCGCGAGCTCGGTGCTGCCGGCGGTCGATTATCTGATGAGCGAAGACGGTGTCAGCGCCAAGCGCTTCTTCATGCTCGGCTCGGATTACGTCTGGCCGCGTACGATCAACAAGCAGCTCAAGGGTTACTGGAAGTCCAAGGGCATCGCCGAGAGCGCCTGGAAGGAAGAGTACGTCCCGCTTGGCTTCTCCAACTTCCAGACGCTGGTCAACCAGATCCGCGCCTTCGCGGACGCGGGCGGCGGCAAGCCGATCGTGGTGCTGACGGTGGTTGGTTCGTCAATCCCGGACTTCCTGCGCGAATTCGCCAATCAGGGGATCAAGGCGACCGACGTACCGGTGCTCGGGCTCGACATGGTCGAAGCCGATCTCGAAGGTCTCAACACGGAGCCGCTGGTCGGCCATCTCAATTGCTGGGCTTATCTGCAGAACGCCAAGGCGCCGGCGAATACGGCTTTCCTCAAGCAGTGGGCCGATTACGTGAAGGCCAACAACGTGCCGTTCAAGGCGGACGTCGCCATCGATCCGATGGTCTCGGCCTATGATGCGGTTCACCTCTGGGCCATGGCGGCAGCCAAGGCCAATTCGTTCGATGTGCCGGAGGTGACGAAGGCTTTCGCGGGTCTCTCCTTCGATTGTCCGTCCGGATACAAGCTCTCGATGACGGCCGACAACAACTATGTCTCGCGTGGCGTCTTCATCGGTTCGGTCAACGAGAAGCAGGGCTTTGACATTCTTTGGCAGTCCAAGGATACGCCAAAACCTGTTCCGTTCAGCCCTTACAGTTGATCCGTGATCGCAGGCTCGCCTGGACCGTCGGCTTTGCTCGGATGGTCGCGCATGATTCGTAGCCTTGCGCTTGTGTTGTGGGTGCTCGTTGTCGCGTGGTGCTCGACCGCTCATGCTATGGAGCGGGCCGATCTGATCGGCAAAGTGTGCGGCGACGCGGCGGCGATGGGGGAGGCAGGTCGCGCAATGATCGACATTGCGGCGGAGGGCTCCCCCGACGATCGCGCCTGGGCCGCGCTGATTCCACGCAGCGTGATGGATCGGAAACTGTCCTGCGATGCCACGGGCGCCATCATCGCCTCGGCTGACGGGTCCGTTGACGCGCTGACGCGGGCGGCACGGAGCGCCGCCGACGGCAGCCGCTCGCCACTGCTTAGCCTGAAGAACAGAGCGATGTTTGAGACAGCCGACGCGGCGCTCGCTTTGCGCAGCTCGCCGGATCCCGCGCGCCGCGCTGCAGCCCTGCGCACGCTGGAACGGCAGGCCTCGAATCTGCCCGAGCAACTGTTCGAGGCAGCCGGCCGCGACGAGAGCAATCCTGGACTGAAAGCGCAGATCTCGGCAGTTGCGCAGGGAGCCGCTTTGAACTCACCCGACATGGACAAGCGCATCGCCGCGATCGGCCGCATCGCGTCCAGTCCGGACCGGCGCGCGCTGGCGCTGGTAGGACCGCTGACAAACGATCCCGCCTACGGCGCGAATACCGACTTCAGGCGCGCCGTCGATGCGGCGAGCGCAGCGATCCGTCGAGGCATCACGATCGGCGACATGCTCGCCACGCTTTACAACGGCCTGAGCTTCGCGAGCATCCTGTTCATGGCCGCGATCGGGCTTGCGGTCATCTTCGGCCTGATGGGCGTAATCAATCTCGCGCAAGGCGAGTTCATCATGCTCGGCGGCTATATCACCTGGCTGGTGCAGGAAGCCTTGCGGCTGATCGCGCCCGGCCTGCTGCAGTGGTATCTCATCATTGCGATTCCCGCTGTCTTCCTGGTGACCGCTGCGATCGGCATCGTGCTGGAAGCGATCCTTCTGCGCCATCTCTATCGCCGTCCGCTGATGAGCCTGCTTGCGACCTGGGCGGTCAGCCTGTTCCTGATCAATCTGGTGCGCGTGACCTTCGGCACACAGAACCTCCAATTCGTCACTCCGTTCTACGTCACCGGCGGGGTGCCCGTGATCGGTGATTTCATCTTTACCTGGAACCGCATGTTTGCGATCGCGTTTGCGGTGGTCACGCTTGGCCTGACCTGGGGCTTGATGCGCCTGACCCCGCTGGGGCTGAACATCCGGGCCGTGACCCAGAATCGGACCATGGCCGGCTGTATTGGCATCGCCGTGCGCCGCGTCGACATGCTGGCGTTCGGACTTGGTTCGGGACTTGCAGGATTGGCAGGGTTGGCGCTTGCGCCAATCTACAGCGTCAATCCGCAGATGGGACAGAACTTTGTCATCGACAGCTTCATGGTGGTGGTGCTCGGCGGCGTCGGCACGATCGCCGGCACCATCGTCGCAGCCCTTGGCATCGGACAGATCAATGTGCTGATCGAGCCGCTGTGGGGCGCGGTTGCGGCCAAGGTCATCGTACTCCTGATGATCATCGGTTTCCTGCAATGGCGGCCGGAAGGCCTGTTCGCCATCAGGGGACGCCGGAAATGAGCTCAATCTGGTCGGACCGGCCGTTCCTGGCTGTGTTGGCTGCAGTGCTTGCGGTAGCGCTGTCGCTGATCACGTCCATCGCGGTTCCGTTCGGCTTGTCCGCTTATCTCGCCAATGCCATCGGGCAACTCGCGGCCTTCGCGGTGCTGGCGCTGTCGCTCGATCTGATCTGGGGCTATCTCGGTATCCTCTCGCTCGGACACGGGCTGTTCTTCGGCATCGGCGGTTATGTCGTCGCGATGTATCTCCTCAAGCATTCATTCGAGCTCACCGGCAAGGTGCCGGACTTCATGCAGTTCATGGGCTGGACGGCGTTCCCGTTCTATTGGGCGGGCTTTGGCTACTTTGTCTATGCTGCGCTTGTCGCTGTTGCCGTGACTCTCCTGATCTCCGGCGTGTTCGGCTACGTGTCGTTCCGCTCCCGGGTTGGCGGTGTCTATTTCGCGATCATCACCCAGGCGCTGGTCTATGTCGCGATGCTGCTGATGTTCCGCAACGATACTGGCTTCGGCGGCAACAATGGCATGACCGGCTTCGCCGTCATCTTCGATTGGCCGATCGGCTCGCGCGGCGTCGTCATCTCGATCGCGGCGATCTCGGTCGTTGTCCTTGCCTTGACGATGCTCGGCTGCCGCCTGCTGCTGCAGAGCCGCTTCGGCATGCTCATGATCGCGGCGCGGGACGACGAGGTGAGGCTGCGCACGCTCGGCTATGACACCTTGTTGTTGAAACTCGCCGTCTGGTGCCTGTCGGCGCTGATTGCGGCACTCGCCGGCATGCTCTATGTGCCGCAGGTCGGCATCATCAATCCCCGGCTGCTCGCGCCCGATCTGTCGCTCGAAATCGCGGTCTGGGTCGCGATCGGCGGACGAGGGCACCTGATCGGCGCCGTCATCGGTGCGGTGCTGGTCAATGCGATCAAGTTCTGGCTGTCGGCTGCCGCGCCCGAGCTCTGGCCGTTCATCCTTTCGGGGCTCATCGTGCTGGTCGTGTTCGTATTCCCGAATGGGCTCGTCGATCTCGCCGGGTTCAGGCTTCATCGCCCGCTGATCTCACGGCTGTCTTCCGAACCGGCGGAGCTGAACCGGTGAGCGGGACCGCGCTGGTGATCGACGCGGTGACGGTCGAGTTCGGCAGTTTTCGTGCCATCGATACGCTGTCGCTGGCGATCGATTTCGGCGAGGTCCGGGCGGTGATCGGGCCGAACGGCGCGGGCAAAACGACGTTGCTGGACGTGATCTCCGGCATCACGCAACCCAAGAAGGGCCGGGTGATCTTTGGCGACGCCACCGACGTCCTGCGCGCCGGTGAATCCCAGATCGCCCGTGCGGGCATCCGGCGGAAATTCCAGAAGCCGAGCATCTTCGAGGGCCTGAACGTACGCCAGCACATCGAGATCGGTGCGCAGGGCGGGCTGAAATGGTCTCTCTCGAGAGCCGAACTCGATCAACGCGTCGCAGAGGTTCTGGATGCTGTCGGCCTGTTGGCCCTGGCCAATCGCTCCGCATCCGAACTCGCACATGGACAGAAGCAGTGGCTGGAGATCGGCATGGTCCTGGCGTCAAACCCGTCCGTGCTGATGCTGGACGAGCCGGTCGCCGGCTTGACAGACGAAGAAACCGAACGCACGGCCGCTCTCGTGCGAAGTCTCAAGCGCGCCGACCGTGCTATCGTCGTGGTCGAGCACGACATGGATTTCGTCGAGCAGATCGCCGATCGCGTCACGGTCCTGCACGAAGGAAAGACGTTGTTCGAGGGCTCGATGGCGAATGCAAGGGCGGACGCGCGCGTCATCGACGTCTATCTGGGACGATAGGCATGCGCTTCCGCGTCGAGAGCCTCGATCAGCATTACGGCAGCGCGCAGGTTCTGCGCAAGGTGGGCTTCGAGATCATGCCCGGCGAGTGTCTTGCGGTGCTCGGCCGGAACGGCGCGGGGAAGACCACACTGCTGAAATGCCTGATGGGCGTTCTGCCGGCGTCACGAGGCCGCGTGCTGGTCGACGACACTGAGATATCGGACTGGCCGTCGCATCGGCGCTCGGCGGCGGGACTGGCCTACGTGCCGCAGGGCCGCGAGATTTTCTCAGAACTCACGGTCGGCGAGAACATCGAGGCTGCGGCCCGTGCGCACGGCACGTTCGGAACGGATGTCGTGGACGAAACTGTTGCGCTGTTTCCCGTGCTCAGTCAGATGTGGCGACGCGCCGGCGGCGCGCTCTCCGGTGGACAGCAGCAGCAGCTTGCGATCGCCCGCGCGCTCGTCACGAGGCCTGGCCTTTTGATCCTCGACGAGCCGACCGAAGGGATCCAGCCCAATCTCGTGGCCGCGATCAAGGATGTGCTGGCCTCGTTCAAGGGCAGGATCTCGCTGCTTCTGGTCGAGCAATATCTCGACTTCGCCGTCAGCCTTGCCGACGCGTTCGTCGTGCTGTCGCGCGGCTCGGTAGTCGAAGCGGGCCGCATGGATCAGACGAGCCGCGAGTTGTTAAGTCGCCACATCGCCATCTGACATCACAACAAGAAAGCAAGCCCATGTCGCGCCGTCATGAAATTTCCTCCGCACCCGAGAACATGGTCTGGGGCTATCTCGACAGCACCACGCCGCCGGTTCTGGAGGTCGCGTCCGGCGACACTGTCACGCTGCATTCCTTCCCCGCCGGTGGAAAGGAGTGCCTGCCGGAGGATCGCAGCATCGTGCCGGCCGACTATCTGCTGGCGCTGGACACGCTGGCTCAGGGACCCGGCCCGCATTTCATTACAGGCCCGGTCTACGTGAAGGGTGCGAGGCCCGGCGATGTCCTCCAGGTAGACATTCTCAGCGTGAAGGTGCGGCAGGACTGGGGCTTCGTGTCGATCTTGCCGCTGCTGGGTACCTTGCCGGACGAGTTCACGGAATACGAAACGATTCATCCGAAGGTCGATCATGAACGCAATGTCTGCGTGATGCCCTGGGGCCTCGAGATCCCGCTCGACCCGTTCTTCGGCATCATTGCCACCGCGCCGCCGGCGGCCTGGGGCCGTTGCGGCTCGCCGGTACCGCGCAGCTTCGGTGGCAACATGGACAACAAGGAGCTTCGTCCCGGCACGACGCTCTATCTGCCGGTCTACAATGAAGGCGCGCTGTTCTTCGCCGGCGACGGACATGGCGTGCAGGGCGATGGCGAGGTCTGCATTACCGCGCTCGAAACTGGCGTGACCGGCACGTTCCGCCTGACGGTGCGTAAGGACATGGAGCTGTCATGGCCGTTTGCCGAGAGTTCGACGCATCTGATGTCGATCGGCCTCGATGAGGATCTCGACGATGCCGCGAAGCAGGCGGTGCGCGAGATGGTCAAGCATATCTGCGCGCGCACCAACCTGTCTCGCAACCAGGCCTATATGCTCTGCTCGCTTGCCGGAAATCTGCGGGTCACCCAGCTCGTCGACGGCAACAAGGGCATCCATATGCTGTTGCCGAAATCCTATCTGTGAGCGCCAGCGCGGCCTCGTGCCGAATGACGGAGATGCAACGGAGCCGAACCATGTGCCGCTTCTCGATTGAGGTCGTGGTAATCAATGGCTCGCCGTACGGCCGCGCAGGTGAAACGTTGCTGGCGGACAATCCCATTGTGGAGGGAATTGAATTCTTGTCCTTCGAGTCGCCCCCCGCTACACAGGCAACGATTTCCTACGTCAACCGACGATTTCCTGCAGGTTGGTACTGCAGATGGTGAAGGTAAGGTCGATCTCCCGATCGCGATGATCAGCGCCGTCCGGTCAGGCGGCCCTTCAGGATGGCCCATGCCAGGGACCAGAAGCTGATTGGCTTGAATAGGTCCAACGAGGCCGTTTCGCCCTTGAGTGAGCGTTCGAGATTGGCCGTGAAGTCAGACGTCAGGCGCTGCACAACGTCCTGCACCAGACCAGCGCGATTGAACTGCGCCAGCCGGCCACTCAAACGCCATGACAAAGTGACGGCCAGGGTGCTCGCGGCAGCCGGATCGGCGTCGCCAGGCAAGACGTGCCATTCGACTTCGCCCTCGGCGCTCGATCCAGATCCAGTATCGCGTCCGCGACCGCTCATGCGGCCCTGACGGGCCGTCGCATCCAGGGTAACATTGCCGTCGCCCTTGAACGCAACTTTCATCGGCCCCAGCGCCATGTGCATGCGGCCTTCGATGTGGTCGCCGTCAATGGTCGTGATTTCCGCGCCGGGCAGGCAGGTCGCGACCTGTTTCAGATCAGTGAGCTTCGTCCATACGTCGGCCGGTGACGAGGCGATCTGAAGCCGCTGTTGGATCGAGGTCCATCCTTGCCGTGACGGCGTGGCCGCGACACTTGCGGAAGCAGGTCTCTTGGCTGGTGAAACAGCCTGCTTCACGAATTCGGCCGCTGGCGGGGCGGTTCGGACCGCGGTGGCTACGGCGGGAGCGACAGTTGCGGCCGGCTGCTTGCCTGCGCTGACCTCTAGGATCGCCTCGACGATGCCGACATAGCCGGTACAGCGGCACAGATTGCCCGACAGTTCCTCGCGGATGCGCGCCGGCGTAACCTCGCCAAGGCGAACCACGATATCACGTGCCGTGATCAGCATGCCGGGCGTGCAGAAGCCGCATTGCAGGCCGTGATGCCTGGTGAACGCGGCGCGCAGCTCACCCATGAGCGGATCGTTGTCGAATCCCTCGATCGTCGTCACCGAGGCGCCATCGGCGTCTCCGGCATAGCTGATGCAAGAGCGCTGCGGCTTGCCGTCGACAAGCACTGTGCAGGCACCGCAGACGCCCTGCTCGCAACCGGCATGCGCGCCGTTCAGGTTGAGATCTTCGCGCAGCAATTCTAGCAATTGCGTGCGCGGCTCCGCGCTGGTGCGCACCGATCGGCCATTCACCGAAAGCGAGATATCGATCGCTAGCATGTCAGGATCTCCGCGGATCGTTGAGCTGCGCCAGGCTACGCTCCACAGCCACGGCGAGTTGCTGCCGATGTGCGACGTCGAGCGTAGCGAGCATGTCCTCGATCTCGTCGCGGACAAGGGCGGTGGCCTTGTCCGTGCCGTCCTGCTGTAACGCTGCGGCCGTGCGTGACAACAGCAGCGGGCGGCCATTCAGGGCACCAGCGACGACGCGGCAGATATCCAGCCTCGGGTCGACGACGCATGCGCCGATCGCCTTGGCAAACTCGCCGGTCTTGCGGCAGACCTTGTAATAGCCCCAACGCATATCGGGGGAGAATCGCGGGATCTGCACGGCGCACAGGATGTCCTCCGCCGCAAGTTGCGGCGTGAATGCGCCACGCAGGAAGTCGTGCGCTACGACGGATCGCGCTGGGGCTATGGCGCTGCGGATTTCGATGATGGCTCCGATCGCGGCCATCGTGGACACCCAGTCCGCTGCTGGATCGGCGTGCGAAAGGCTGCCGCCCACTGTGCCGCGATTGCGCACCGCGCGATAGGCGATGCCGCGGGCGACGAAAGGCAGAAGCCCGCGCGTCGGGTCTTCGAGCATGCCGTCTTCGATCTCGGCATGCGTCCAGGTCGCGCCGAGCGAGAACATGCGGCTGTCCGCCTCGATCGCGCGCAATTGCGGGATGTGTCTGATATCGATGAGTTTGGCCGGGCGCGCGAGGCGCATATTTAGCATGGGCCCAAGCGACTGGCCGCCGGCGAACACCTTGACCTGTCCATCGCCGGCGGCGAGCCACTCGAGCGCGTCGTCGAGCGTCCGCGCCCGCGCGTAATCCAGAACCGCCGGTTTCATGCCGCATCCCTGGTGTTGGCGGGGCCGCCTTTCGCGATGGCGGCAAGAATGCGCTCCGGCGTCGCCGGGATGTCGCGCAGCACGGCATTCAGCGGCGAAAGCGCATCGTTAATGGCGTTGATGATCGCTGCTGACGGCGCGATCGCGCCGCCTTCGCCGACGCCCTTGATGCCATGTGCGGAATAGGGCGACAGTGTTTCCATATGATGGATGCGGAAACGCGGCAGTTCAGTCGGCCCCGGCAACAGGTAATCGATCAAGGTCGAGGCCAGCGGCTGGCCATTGTCGTCATAGGGGCTCTCTTCAAACAGCGCTGTGCCCACACCCTGCGCTGCCCCGCCGAAGGTTTGCCCTTCGACGATCATCGGGTTCACCATGCGCCCGCAATCCTCGACGATGGCGTAGTCAAGGATTTCCACGAGACCGGTCCTGGCGTCCACGGCGACATAGGCGGCGTGGCTCGCATAGGAGAAGACGCCGCTGTCGACCTCGGGCTTGTAAGCGGCCGTCGCTTCCAGTCCAGCGCGATCGACATCATCAGGCAATTCGTCGGGGCGGATGTACCAGGCGCGGCCAACGTCCGCATAGGAGACATTCGCGGCGCCGCTGAAAATCCGGCCCTCGCGGAAAGTGATATCGTCCGGCTTGACCTGCAGCAGATGCGCTGCGATGGCTTTGATGCGGCCGGCAACGATGTCCGCCGCGCGTGACACCGCGCCGCCAGTCATCACGATACCGCGCGAGGCATAGGCGCCCGTGGAGAAGGGCGTGGTCGCGGTGTCGCCCAGCGTCACCCGGATATCCTTCAGCGGAACGCGCGTCATTTCGTGCGCGACCTGCGCCAGCGTGGTCTCGAGCCCTTGTCCGATCGTGTGGATGCCGGCTTTGACTTCGAGCGCGCCGTCGGGCGTGAGCTTGACATGTGCCTGATCGAAGCCCGGCACCAGCGGGAGCCCCCAGGCGGCAAACACCTTGGTGCCGTGCGCAGATTGTTCTGTATAGGTCGCAAAGCCGATCCCGAGATAACGGCCTTTGTCGTCGCGTGCAGGCAGCTTGCGCCGCGCGTCGAAATCGATCATGCGCTTTGCTTCCAGAAGCGAAGCCGGGTAGTCGCCGCTGTCGTAATGCTTGTTGGTGATGTTGGTGTAGGGCATCGCCGCGGCCGCGACGAGATTTTCCATGCGCACTTCCCACGCCTCGCGACCAACCGCCTTCGCGATGGCGTCGATGGTCAGTTCGATCGCGAAGCAGACGCCCGGTCGCGCCACGCCTCGGTATGGAGCGAAAGGCGGCTTGTTGGTTGCGACCGAATAGGTCTTGCAGCGATAGGATTTGAGATCGTAAGGGCCCGGCAGGTTTCCGCCAGCCTGCGCGGCTTCGAGACAGGCCGAGAACGGCCATACCGAATAGGCGCCGCAATCGACCGATACTTCGGCGTCGAGCCCGAGCAGCCGTCCGCGCGCGTCGGCATAGGCCTTCAATTTGTATTCGTGCTGGCGCGCATTTGCGCCGGCGGTCAGATGCTCGCGGCGGTCCTCGATCCAGCGGAATGGCTGCTTCTGCCTCAGCGCCAGCCAGGCCACCGCGATCTCCTCCGGCATCAGCATGCATTTGTAGCCGAAGCCGCCGCCGACATCGGGCGGCGCCACGCGCACGATCGCCTGCGGAATGCCGAGACATTCGGCCAAGCCGATGCGGATCAGATGCGGCACTTGCGTGGAGGTATGCACGACAAGCTGCCCAGCGCGATGGTCCCACCACGCAACAAGGCCCTTGCCTTCCATCGGATGCATGACTTGCCGGGCGGTCGACAGTTCCAGCTCGACGCTAATCGGCGCCGTTCGGGCGATCCCGTCCATGCCGCGATCGAAGCTGGTTTCGAGGAAGAGATTATCGCCCCATTCGCGATGCAGCAGCGTCGCCTCGCGTTGGCGGCCGGCGGTGCTCGATGCAATCACAGGGATTGCATCGTAATCGACGTCGACGAGCTCGCAGAGATCCTCCGCCGCTGCCCGGTTGTCGGCGACGCACATCGCCACGATCTCGCCGACAAAGCGTACGCGTCCGTTTGCCAGCGCGGGATAGTCGGAGACCTTGTAGCCGGGAATGGAGGAGCGGGTGGTGATCGGCGCGACGCCGGCGAGATCGCTGTGAAAGAAGACGCAATCCTCGGAGCCTTGCGGCTTGCTCTGTCGGGTGATGAGCGCGTGCGCCACGGGGCTGCGCAGGAAGGCGACTTCGCGCATCCCCGGGATGCGAATGTCGGCGGTGAATTGGCCGCGGCCGTGTAGATGCCGGGCGTCTTCTTTCCGGGGTGCGCGGGCGCCGATGCCTTCGCCGTCGTTATCGTGTGCCATCTGCGTCATGCTCCCTGCGCTCGGTCCGCATCTTACCTCGTCCGCACCTTACCTCATCACCGCACGTCGAGAAGTTGCCAGGGGTGGTGCTGCTCATGGAATGCGACGGCTCCGAGCAGTCTGGCCTCCTCATACCAAGGGGCGACGAGCTGGAACGCCAGCGGAACACCGCCGTCCGAGAGGCCGGCAGGCACGCTGATCGCGGGATGCCCGGTCAGATCGAACAGACTGAGATACGGCGTCCATTCGCGCCGCATGTCGCCGACCACCTCCCCGTCGATGCTGATCGGATCGAGCGGCTTGTGCAGCGCATCCAGCGGCTCCCGGCTCATTGCCGGCGTCAGCAGGAAGTCAAACCCCTCAAACAGCTTCTGCACATGCCGGAACAGCGCGGTGCGCTTGTTGAGCGCACCCTGAAGGTCCTGTCCGGAATAGGAAAGACCGACGCGCACGCCCTCGGCCAGGCTTGGCTCGATCTTGTCCTCGACCTCGTCGATGATCTTGCCAAGCCGCGCCGCCCAGTTCGACTGCTGAAGGATGCGCCAGGTCGGTTCCGGATTGTCCATCGCCCATTCGATATCCGTAACGGAGGCGCCGTACCCCTCCAACGCCTTCGCAACACGCCGAATCGTCTCGGTCATCCCGCGGCTAACGCGCGCATTACCGACCTGCATGATGAGGCCGATGCGCTTGCCGGTGAGGTTTGCTGCCTGCGTGCTGATCTGTGATGCGTCGAACCGCGGCAGGCCGAGCGAATGCGGATCGCTCGGCGCCGGGCCGGCGATGGCTTCGAGTGCGAGTGCGATATCCGCGACACTGCGCGTGATCATGCCGAGATGGATGAAGTTGGCAAACCCTTCCGGCACGAGATCGTGCGGGATACGGCCGAGCGTGGGTTTCAGTCCGAGCACGCCTGTGCAGGCGGCGGGCAGCCGCGTCGATGCGCCCGCGTCCGTGGTGAGCGCAAGGCGTACCAGGCCTGCGGCGACGGACACCCCGCCGCCGCAGCTCGATCCTCCGCACGTCGCCGCCGGATTCCAGGGATTGATGGTGAGGCCGGTCAAGGGCGAGGAGCCCATCATGCTGTGGGCGAATTCGGTGGTCGTGCTCTTGCCGATGATGATTGCGCTGGCCTTGCGCAGCCGCGCGACCGCGATCGTATCCGCCGCGGCGGGCGCGGCGTCCTGCATCAGCCGCGAACCCCAGTTCGTCGGCAGGCCGCAGACATTCAGGATGTCCTTGACGCTGACCGGAACACCGGCGAGCGGTCCAGCGGCTGCCCCGCTCGCATCGAGGGTGCGCGCTGCGGCAAGCGCGCCGTCGCGGTCGATCCGGACAAAGGCGTTGAGTGTCGGCTGGCTCTGCTGGCAGCGCTTGACCGTGTCGGAGATCGCGTCCTCGATGCTGTGCTTTTCGGTGCGGAGATCGATCTGCATGTGCCGTTGAAGTCAGTGGTCCTAAATGAGAGGTATACTGACGATATAACCCATGCTGTCAAGCGGCCGCCATGCGGGAGAAGAGCGCAGCCACCCTATTTGAAGTTTACTATCGACATGTCGCCGTCACCGCTGTCGGTTTTCGGCAGCTCGATGCGGATCGCAGCCGGATCGACGTTCGATCGCTTGTCGATCCAATAGGTGACGCTCGCAGGCCAGAAGATCACGATCGCCACCAGTACGAGTTGCAATCCGACCCACGGCAGCGCTCCGAGGTAAATGTCACGGGACAGCACCTCCTTCGGAGCGATGCCGCGCAGGTAGAACAGTGCAAACCCGAAGGGAGGGTGCATGAAGCTCGTCTGCATGTTGACGCAGAGCAGTACCCCGAACCAGACGAGGTCGATGCCGAGCTTGTCGGCGACGGGCACCAGCAGCGGAATGATGATGAAAGCGATCTCGAAAAAGTCGAGGAAGAAGGCGAGGAAGAATACGAAGATGTTGACGAAAATCAGAAAGCCGACTTGTCCGCCCGGCACATGGCTTAGCAGGTGTTCAATCCAGCGGGAGCCGTCGACGCCCTGGAAGACCAAGCTGAACACCGTGGATCCAATCAGAATGAAGATCACCATGGATGTGATGCGCATGGTGTTCTGCATCGCCTGATTGACCAGCGGCCAGCTTAGTCGACGGTTCAAGGCGGCGAGAATGACCGCGCCGACCGCGCCCATGGCGCCGGCTTCCGTCGGCGTCGCGAGGCCCATGAAAATGGTGCCGAGCACCACGAATATCAGGACGATCGACGGCACCATGCCCCAAAGGACGCGTCGCACCAGCACCCATCCACGCTGCGCGCGCGCCTCTTTGGGCAAGGGCGGGACGCGCTGCGGCGAAATGATCGAAACGGCGGCGATGAAGGCCAGGAACAGCAGCACCTGAAGGATCGAAGGCCCGATCGCGCCGGCATACATGTCGCCAACGGATCGGCCGAGCTGGTCAGCGAGTACGATGAGCACGAGCGACGGCGGTATGACTTGCGTGATCGTTCCGGAGGCTGCGATCACGCCGGTCGCGATGCGCATGTCGTAGCCGTAGCGGATCATGATCGGCAGCGAAATCATACCCATGGCGATCACCGAAGCGGCGACGGTTCCCGTGATTGCACCGAGGATGGCGCCGACGATGATGACCGCATAAGCGAGCCCGCCGGGCACGCCGCCGAACAACTGGCCGGTGCCCTCCAGAAGGTCTTCGGCAAGGCCGCTGCGTTCGAGGATCGCGCCCATCAGCGTGAAGAAGGGAATAGCCAGCAGCAGATCGTTGGACAGGATGCCGAAGATGCGCAGCGGCAGGTTTCCGAGATAGGCCTCGGAAAAAAAGCCCAATCCGACCGACAGGAAACCAAAAAACAAGCCAACGGCCGCAAGCGAGAAGGCGACCGGAAAGCCGATCAGCAGGAACAGAACAAGGCCGCCGAACATTAGCGGCGGCATATGGGCCACCGTCAGCATCGGGACAGTTCTTTCGAGGATCGGATGTGTGCGGCGAAAGCGGTCATTGTTCCATACGGTGATATTCGGTCATGACCTCGGCCTCGGGCGCCACGCCGCGCAACAGCGCGATGCGTTTGACCAGCTCGGACATGCCCTGAAGGGTGAGCAGTAGGAAGCCGACCGGAAGGATCAGCTTCACCGGCCAGCGCATCAGTCCGCCCGCGTTGGACGAGCCTTCCTCGGTCACCCAGCTCGTGACGAAGAACGGCCATGTCATCCATGTCAGCAGGATTGTCGCCGGAAGCAGGAAGAAGATAATGCCGAAAACGTCCACATATAGCCGGGTTCGCGGACCGAAATTGCCATAGAGCAGGTCGACGCGGACATGCTCGTTGCGAAACAGCGTGTGGCTCGCCCCGAGCATGACTATACCTGCGAGCATGTACCACTGCGCTTCCAGCCATGCATTGGAGCTGTAGCTGAAGCCGTAGCGAATGATGGCATTCGCGGCGCTGATGGCACATGACAGACCGACCATCCAGTCCGCGATGCGGCCGAATACCGCGCTGGCGGCGTCGATCTTCCGGCTAAAGGCGAGCAAGGCATGCATCGATCTCTCCCACACTGGCGCCGTGAGCGCGCCGACTTCCCGCGAACCTCAAAGGTCGTCGCCCGGCAGCGTCAGTGGCCACCGGCCGTGCAGCATCATTGCGATGCCGTCGGGATGTCGTGCGTGAAGCGGTAGGCGTCGAGGCTCTGCTCTGCGACTCGGAACCACGGATTGGAGCTTTCGAGAAAGCGCTTCCAGGGGTCGTAGATGGTCTTGAAGTCTGCGTCCTTGGCGGCAATCTCTTCGAACGTCTCGAAGCTCGCCTTGTAGCACGCGTCCAGAACCGGGCGCGGGAACAGCCGCAGTTGCGTGCCTTCCCCGATCATCCGCCGCAACGCATCCGGATTGCGGGCGTCATACTTTGCGATCATGAACATCATCTGCTCATTGCACGCGGTCTCGAACGCGACCTTGAACGGCTCGGGGAGGGCTTCCCAGGCGGGCAGGCTGACCGGCGCGGTGATGCCGGCGCTGCCTTCCCACCATCCGGGGGCGTAGTAGAACTTGGCGACCTTGTTCAGGCCGAGCTTGGCGTCGTCGTATGGGCCGATCCATTCCGACGCGTCGATGGTGCCGCGCTCCAGCGCCGAATAGATATCGGACGGCGGCAGCTGCTGCGGTACGGCGCCGAGCTTGCGCAGAATGGTGCCGCCAAGTCCGCCGATGCGGATCTTCAGGCCCTGCAAATCCTGCACGGTGTTGATCTCCTTCCGGTAGAAGCCGCCCATCTGCGTGCCGACGTTGCCGACGGGGAAGGGGATGACGTTCGATTTCTTGTAGAAGGCGCGAACAAGCGGCAGGCCGCCGCCTTCATACAGCCAGGCGGCCTGCTGCCGCGCATTCAGGCCGAACGGCAAACCGGCATCGAACGCGTAGGTCGGGCTCTTGCCGATGTAATTGGCGGACAGAATATGCCCGCATTCGATGGTGCCGTTCTGCACGGCGTCGAGCACCTGCAGCGCCGGGACGACTTCGCCGCCGGCGAAGCAGCGGATCTCGAAGCGGCCTTCGGTGAGCTGGCCGACGCGGCGGCAAAGGTCTTCGGCCGAGCCGTGAATCGTATCGAGGCTCTTCGGCCAGCCGGTGGCCATACGCCAGCGGACCGCCGGTTGAGTTTGGGCGATGGCCGGTGCAGCGAGTGCGGCGCCGGCGGTCCCGCCCGCCAGGCCCAAGAGCAGTTTGCGGCGATTCATAGTCCCCATCCTTTCTTCGCGTGAGAAATGCCGTCGCTTGCGAGTGCGGGCCGGCCGCGGATATCGCGCCGGTGGATTACATCCCGTTCGCCAAGAACCATGTCGGTTACGCCATCTATGGCCATGCGTGGAGCATATTAGTCAGCATATATCCTATTTTTGAAGATGCAAAAGCTGCACCAACTGAAGGACCGTGGTGGTTGAGGGTATGGAATGCCCGGTTTGCGCCATGACGGCCGGACGCATAATGCCATCGAAATACTTGGTTTCGATAAGATCAGGGACGTTTCCCGAGCGCTGCATCTGCAAACTAAAGCCGAAGGGCGAAAGTATCATTCGATTGCGGATCACCGCGGCCTCCCTATATTAGACAGCGTACTGCTTATTTTCCTTGCGGCCGATGCTTAAGCCCCAGGCCGCGGTGAGGCGGCATGTCATGAATAACCGGGACGAAGGAGATGCGAGTGGACGCTGGGGGTGGTAGAGAACAGCCGGAAGCCGTCGCAGGGAGATTGTTGAAATTGGCAAAGCCCAAAAGAGTCGGGAAATCCAAGCCGGCCCGAAAACCGAAAAACCAGCCCGCCGGAAAGAAGGCGGAGCACACCTCGCTTTATGCCAGCATGCCGTTGTGGGCGCGCCCCGGCTTTCTGATCCGGCGGCTGCACCAGATCAACTACGCCCTGTTCTTCGAGGAATGCGCAGGCTTCGACATCACGCCGGTGCAGTATGCGCTGCTGACTACGCTCAGCCTCAATCCCGACACCGATCAGCACACGCTCGGGCGGGAGGTCGGCATCGACCGCACCAATGTCGCCGACGTGCTGCGTCGTCTGGAGCAGCGCGGCTTGCTGACCCGCCGCAAGGGTGAGAAGGATCGGCGCGCCGTGCTCGCGCGCCTGACGCCGGCCGGGGAGAAAGTGACCCGGGAGATGTTCAAGGCGATGCAGCGCGCCCAGGCGCGCCTGCTCGAGCCTTTGCCTCCCAAGGAGCGCGCGGCCCTGATGGCGGCGCTGCTGCGGCTGGTTGATGCGAACAACCATCTCGGCCGCACGGTCTTTCAGCCAAGCTGAGATCGTTCGCCGGCCGCGCGCCTTGTCTGCCGGTTCGTCGCGGCAGGTCATATGCGGTCACACCGGCAGACAAAGCGCATTCGGCACCAGCAGGTTGTCATAGACACAGCGCCTGCTGGCCAATTTGAGCACGCCGTTCTCGCGACGGAATACGTCGAAATACACGCCAACCTGATGCAACGTAGCGTCTGGTCGATCGAACAGCACCTGCAGCACGACGTAGTTGGCGCGTGCCTTGATCGTGCCGTCGCGCTCTTCGCCCAGCACGTCGAGATTACCGATGATGTGCCGCAGATAGCGCGGCGCGAACATCGCGGTCTCGCTGAGAGCGAAGGCGCGGTCGCGGATCATGCCTTTGCCTTCGCAATAGATCAGCCCAACCGGCATGTCGCGGTCATGGTTCTCGCGCGACAGGACGACGTAGGTCGCGTCCTCCGCGAACATCTCGGTCCAGTCGACGAGACGCTGCTCGTCGAGCGCGTTCGCATAGCGCACGTTGAAGGTCTCGATCTCGTGCCGCAGCAGGAGTGCCTCGAGGCGCGGATCCATGAGCGTGTCGGATGAGAGGTTGCGCTTAAGGGCCATATCCATGACTCACAGTCCCATCTCGGCGCGCCAGTGCTTGTACATGGCGCGGATTGCCGCTTCAGAGATCAGGTTGTCGGCGGTGCCGGCTTCGACTGCCGGATCGAGTTTCACCAGATGCTCGCCGTTCGGCACGCGCTGCATGCCGTCCTGCACGAACTTGATCGCCTCGTTGTCTTCAAGCCCGAGGAAGCCGGCCGGCCCCATCAGATTGCCTTGCCGGAGGCGATGCCGTGTCATCTCCTCGCTGTCGCCCTCAAAACCGAACATAGTCCACTTCATGATGAATTCATGCGGTCCCGTCGGCACGATCTGGCGTACGCCCAGTGTGTTCATCTCGCGCTGCACGATCAGGTTTGGCCAGATCGTCGCCATTGTCACCGACCAGGGGCTGTCGAACTCGTCTACGAAATCCATGAAGCGCGGCTCGGCCAGCGTCATGCCCTCCTTGTAAGCGCGCATTTCCTTCTTCGCGTCGCTTGACACGGCCTTGCCGTCGGACTTTGCCGAAGCCATCACGCCATGACGCCCGCTCGGATCGGCGAGCATCAGCGACTTGTTGCCCGCGACCAGGAGGCCGAACGTGACCAGGAAAGTGTGCAGCAGGGTGGCGTGATAGGGGTCTTTCAAATTCTCATGATAGAGCTTCCAATTACCGGGCAGTGAGTGGCGGTAATAGCCGAGCACCTTGAGCTTGCGGCCATCGAAGGTCGCCTCGAATTCGCGCATGATCTCCGGCGTGAAATATTCGGCCAGCGGCTCCATGTCGTCGCAATAGGAGGCGAACACCACGCCGCGATGCGTCGTCACTTTCAGGCGGCGCAAGCCATGATCCGCATTCCTGAAATCTGGCGGCATGCCACCCTTGCCGCCGACGCCGCGACGAAAGGGAACGCCGGCCAGATTTCCTTTCAGATCGTACGACCATTGATGATAGGGACAGACGAATTCCTTTGCGTTGCCGGAAAGCTCTCGGCAGAACTCGGCGGCGCGATGCGCGCAGCGGTTCTCGAACACATGGATCGAGCCGTCTTCCGCGCGAGAGACGACGACCGGTGTCGGTCCGACATGCGAGCGGATGAAGTCGCCGGAATTGGGGATTTCGGATTCGAGCGCGACATAGTTCCAGGTGCGGCCGTGGAAGATCTTCTCGACCTCGCGCTCGTAGATCGCCTGGTCGGTATAGACCCAATCCGGAATGCGGGTGAGGCCATCGGCCGGCCAGATATAGCGTTTGGTGAGCGACAGTCCCGGGTTGGCGTTCATGAGGCTGGCCTCCATGGCAACGGCGCCTTCTTGTCCATCGGATGAGATGATGGCGCCATGAATATCGGGATCGAAAGGCGGGGCGGAATCGAGTTCGGCGCGCGCGGCGCGGATCGCCTGCGGGTGCGAGAACGCGACGACGCCGGTGAGCCGTCCGGTCGCTTTGTCGAACATGCGATAGATCGCGCCCGGGGCCGCTTCGTTCGCGGCTACGAGCGCGACATGATCGTCAGCGCCGACAATTCCGAGCATCTGCACATTGCAGCCGAACTGGTCGGTCCAGAACCAGGGGCGCTTTTGCCCCACGGGTGCGCTGTTTCCGGCGATCGAGCGGCCGGCTGCGCCGCCTTGCTCCTCGGCGTTCTGCCAACTTTCGAGCGAGAGGCGCCGCCCTGCGATCGGCTCATGGTACAACGCGCAATCGCCGGCCGCCCAGATGCCCGGCACAGAGGTGCGTCCTTGCGCGTCCACTTCGATGCCGGCGGGCGTGGTGGCGCAGCCGGCCTGCAGCGCAAGGCCGAGCACCGGTTGCATGCCGATACCGACCAGAACCGCGTCGACTTCGATCGTGTCGTCGCTGGTCACGACGCCGAGGCGTTCGCCGCGCCTGGTGATTTCGATAACCCCGGCGTTGCAGCGAATATCGACGCCATGCCGCTCCGCCATGATCCGGAAGGCACGGCCGACGACGGCCGGCATGATCCGCGCCATGATCTCGCGTTCGCGTTCGAGCAGGGTCACTGCAACGCCGCGCGAAATTGCGGTCGATGCAAGTTCTAGACCGATGAACCCACCGCCGACCACAGCGACATGCTGCGCGCGGTCAAGGGCTGCGCCGATGGCGGCGGAATCCTCGATCGTGCGCAGATAGTGAACGCCCGGGAAATCCGCACCGGGAATGCTCAGCCGTCGTGGCGTTCCGCCGGTGGCAAGCAGGAGCGAATCGTAAGCCAGAGCCTCGCCGTTCGCGAGAGTGATCCGGCGCTGCGCGGCATCGATCGTCGTCGCGGCAACGCCAAGATGCAGGCGCACGCCGAGCTGAACCGCGTCTGCCTCGCTCAAACGAACGCTGGATGAAAATTCGGCCGTACCCAGCAGGAATTCCTTGGACAGCGGCGGTCGCTCATAGGGAAGATGAGGTTCTGCGCCTACCAGATCGATGCTGCCATCGAAGCCGCCGGTGCGCATGGCCCGGATTGCAGCCGCGGCTGCCTGACCTGCGCCGACGATCACGACACCCGTCGTATCTTTCGCGGGCGCAGCGGCAGCGAGCTTGCTCTCGAAGGCGGATTCGGTAGCCGGCTGGTCGGGATCGATGAGAATGTCATCGCCTTCGACGCGAACAGCATAGGTCCGCAAATCCTCGGTCACCGGCGCGCAAAGGGCCTTTCCGCTCCGGATGTCGAACTGCCCCTGGTGCAGCGGACATTCCACCTTGCTGTCTTCGATCCAGCCTTCGGCCAGCAGCGCGAGCGCGTGCGTGCAGATGCCATGCGTTGCGTAGATTTTGCCGTCGAGATTGTAGAGCGCGATATGAATGCCGCCAACTTCGACGCCGAGGGCCTTGCCCTCGGGCACCTCGTTCAGCGAAGCCGCTCTCGTCCATGCCATTTGTGGCGTCTCTCGCACTGGAACTTATAATCAGTATAACATCATTTCTAAGGCTCGCAACTCCGTGAAGAGCGCTGCTGCGGACGAAAAGAAGAGCGCTACTGCGCACAAAACGGCGCGATATCGCGCCTGTTGCGAAACCAAGATAGTCAGTGTACCATCATATATGTTCAGGAACGGGAGACTTTCATGGCGCAAGAGCCGCTCGCCACCAAGGGCAATTATCTGCATATCTACGACTTCCGCGTCATGCCGGGGCATGAGGAAGAGTTCATCAAGCTGTTCGAGGAATTTGACTATTCGGAAGGCAATCCGATGCACAAATCATCGGCGCAGGTGAAGGATGGCGTGCTGTGCCGCGATACCGAGGACTCGCAACGGTTCTTCCTGATCGCCGAATGGAGCGATATCGAGGAGCATGCCAGGATCCGCAAGATCCTCGCCAATGAAATCAAACCGGCCTTCATCAAGTATATCGAGGGCGGCAAGTTCATCCCGAAATATGTCGAGGTCGTATCCTCCACGCCGGATGACATCCTGCAGAAGGCCGCCGCAGAGTGATCTGACGTGTCGCGGCAACTCTACACATTCTTTCGGTCTTCGACCTCGTTCCGTCTCCGGATCGCGCTGGCCCACAAGCGGCTCGACTACGAGCCGCGTTATATCAGTCTGCCGAAGATGGAGCATCGGGCGCCGTCCTATCGCGACATGAATCCGCAGGGCCTGGTGCCGCTTCTGGTCGAGGGCGGCCGATGCCTCATCCAGTCGATGGCCGTGATCGAGTATCTGGATGAAGTCTATCCCGATCCTCCGCTGATGCCGAAGGATCCGCTCGGGCGGATCTACGTCAGGGCGGTGTCGCAGATCATCGGATGCGAAATTCATCCGCTGAACAATGTGCGCGTGCTGAAGCATCTCAAGGCGCAGTTCGAAGCGGACGAGGCGGCCACCAATGCCTGGTATCGGCACTGGATCGCGGAGGGGCTGTCCGGACTCGAGGACTACCTGCGGCGCGAAGGTCTATTTGGCCGGTTTTGCTGCGGCGATTCGGTGACGATGGCCGACATATGTCTCGTCCCTCAGATCTTCAACGCGCGGCGCTTCGATTGTCCGCTTGACGCGTATCCGATCCTGCTGGCGATCACCGATCGCTGCATGGCACTTGACGCCTTCCGCACTGCCGAACCGAGCACGCAGGCTGACGCGTTCTGAACTGTCGTTGCCTGCGCCGCGCGCCCCCGAGCCTCATTGTTGGGCAATCGGCAAATTAATCAGTACATAATCATATCTTGCGCGGGCAAGGCGCCGTGTTAGTCTTTTAAAGGAATGCGGTACTGCCGGGCAGGTATGGGAGGTGTGCACATGATGGGATTTCGAGAGTTAACTGCGGTTACGGCATTTATTGCATGTGTACTGATTAATTGTAGCGCATCGGCGGCCGACCGCCTGACGGTACGACTCGACTGGACGCCCTGGGGGTCGCAGGCACCGTTTCATCTGGCGGCGCAAAAGGGATTGTTCGCGAAGTATAACCTTGATGTCGTGCTGGATGACGGAACCGGGTCCGTCGCCACCGTGCAGATCGTCGGTAATGGTGAATACGATGTCGGCTACGCGTCGTTGGCCCCGATGGTGATCGCGCGCTCCAAGGGGTTGCCGGTGAAAGCGATTGCCGGCTTCATCAAGCAGAACGACATCGGTCTGTTGGTTCCGAAGGACAGCGGCATCGCCAGCCCCGCCGATTTGAAAGGCAAGAAGATCGCCTTCACCGCCGGTTCGCTTGAGGCGCCGTTCATCGACCAGTTTCTCGCCGCCGGAAAGCTGACTCGCAATGACGTCGACCTCGTCAGCGTCGACGCGGCAGGCAAAGCCGGCCTCTACATGGCTGGCCGGTCCGACGCGGCATTCTCGTCCGGACCATTCTTTCTGGCCGTCGTCGCAAGCCAGCGTCCCTCGAACGCCATCCGCTTCGCCGATCAGGGGCTGGAATTCCCGAGCTTCGGCTTGCTTGCGACCGAGAAGTCGATCGCCTCGAAGCGCGTGGCGCTGAAGCGTTTTGCGAGCGTGGTCGCGGGATGTTGGGCCTATATCTTTGCCGGCAATCAGGACGAAGCGGTGAGGGCGATCATTGCGGCGCGGCCGCAGGCCAAACTCAATCCGGCCGTCTTGCGGCAGCAGATCGATACGCTGAAGGATTATGCGTACACCGATGCAACCCGGAACCTGCCGTTCGGCACGATGGCTGCGGCGGACTGGAAGCGGGCCGTTGCGGTGCTCGCCGATGGCGGGCTCATTGAGAAGGGCCTCGATGCAGATGCAGTCTTCACCAATGAACTGATCGACGAGCGCGTCGTTGCGGACGTGGCCAGCGGCAAGAACTGACCCTCGCGATCCCGTTGAATCCATGATCGCAGCGTCCGATGTCGTGAAAAGATACGGTGACGCCGACGGCGTCACCGCGTTGCAAGGCGTTTCGCTTGATATCGCAGAGGGCGAATTCATCAGCCTGGTGGGGCCGAGCGGCTGCGGCAAGAGCACGTTCTTGCGCTGTCTTGCCGGACTTGAGGCGCCGACCGGCGGACGCCTGCAACTGGATGGCGCGCCCATCGACGGTCCACCGGAGCGTCTCGGCATGGCGTTCCAGCGGGATGCCTTGCTGGATTGGTTCGACGTTCTGGAGAACGTCCTGTTGCCGGCGGATTTCGGCGGTTACGGCAAGAAGAAATACGAGGAGCGCGCACGGCAATTGCTGCAGATGGTGGGGCTCGACGGATTCGCACGCGCCTATCCGCGGGCATTGTCCGGCGGCATGCGGCAGCGCGTCGCGATCTGCCGCTCGCTGCTGCTCGACCCGCGTTTGCTGCTGATGGACGAGCCGTTCGGGGCCCTCGATGCGCTGACGCGCGACCAGATCAATGTCGACCTGCATCGGCTCTGGACCAAGCATCGGATGACCGTCGTCTTCGTGACTCACAGCATCACCGAGGCGGTGTTCCTGTCGACCCGCGTGGTGGTCTTTACGCCACGGCCGGGGCGCGTGGTCGCGGACATCGCCATCGACCTGCCGGCCGAGCGGAAACTGGCGATGCGCGAGACGCCGGAATTCGGTGCCTATACCAGCCGTATCCGGGCTCTGTTCGAGCAAATGGGCCTGATCCATGACTAGGAGCTTGATGAAAGCCGCGCGCCGAGCCGCCGTGCCGCTACTGGGGGTTGCGATCTTCCTTTTGGTGTGGGAGATCGGCGTGCGCGCGCTTGGCGTGCGGTCCATTCTGCTGCCGGCGCCATCGCTGATCATCGAGGAACTTGCAGCCTCTCCGGGCTGGTTCGCCGTGCAGACGGCCTATACCCTGGGCATCACGCTCGCCGGATTTGCCGTCGCCGTCGTGTTCGGCGTCCTGTTTGCGGTTGCGATCGTGGAGTGGAAGATCCTGGATCGTCTGCTGTTCCCGCTCTTCGTCGCGCTCAATAGCGTGCCGAAGGTGGCGCTGGCGCCGCTCTTTCTGATCTGGTTCGGGACAGGCGCGGAGCCTAAGATCGCCATTGCCTTTCTGATCGCAGTCTTTGCCGTGGTGATCGACACCGCGCTTGGCCTGCAATCGGTGTCGCCGGATACGATCGACCTGGCGAAGACCTTGCGTGGGTCGCGTCTGAAGGTGCTGCTGCGCATCAAGCTCTATTGCGCGCTGCCGCATCTGTTTGCCGGACTGAAGGTGGCGATGTCGCTGGCTCTGGTTGGCGCCATTGTCGGCGAATTCGTCTCGTCCCAGCGCGGCCTCGGCTATGTCATTCTGACCGCGCAGGGTACGTTCGACACGCCGCGTGTCTTTGCTGCGATTGTCATTCTTGCGGTGCTCGGCGTCGCATTGATTGCGGTGATTGAAGCGATTGAGCGGGTTGCCTTGCCGTGGCATCACACGAATTCGCAACGCTTGAAGTAATCGAGCAGCAGTACATCAAGGACGCCTTTGAGCAAGTAGCAACAGCCCCTCAACGGACATCGGCGTCGGTCCAAGCGGGGCGGCCTGTCGATGCGACAACGCTTAGCCCGAGGCAGGCACCGAGCAGAGTAACTCACACTCCGAATTGCTGACACCCGAGTTTGTGCTGCGAACCATGAACGCCGACTGAACGTCAATTGGCCGCGAGGCGCGAAGAAGGGATCAAGCGTGCTCCGCGATGCGTCAAAGCAGCTCGGTTAAACATCAGCGCGCGAGGAAGCCGGACACGGCAACGGCGCGTGGGAGCAGACAAGAACGACGGTGAAAAGCGCATGCACCAGACGAAGCGAATTCGGCTGGGTTGGAGTGCAAATAGGATGCAAGTGGCTCTACCAAGTCGCGGGTCGTGCCAGCCTTATGCGAACCTGCAATCAGACCGTTATGAGCGGCAGAACATCGGTCAGCTTCGTTGATTTTCTGCGCCGGCGCTTGAGTTCGATCGCGTTCGTTGCGCTTTGGCGAGGTCGTTTCTGGCGCGAAACTGGTGCGGTCCGCGGCAATGGCAGATTTCGGCCTATGAGGCTGCTCGCTGTCAATCGCTTTGTCGAACGTTCAGTAAATTAGCTTACTAAACATGCCGGTTATGGCTAACCTTCCGGCTCTCCTGCTGTCGGGATGGGCCGTATTGTGTCCGCCGGACCAGATCGGTAATCGTGGGCCGCCAAACTAGCTACAACGGTCGGACACTTTGCTGCACCGCGAACATCCCCGCTCGTGCGTGCGAGCGTCGCAAATATTTCGCCAAGAGCGCGAGAACCGGCTTGACGGTCTCAAAAATTTAGTACTACGTTTAGTAATACAAAAAAACTAAACATCGTGCATCGAGCCGATGTGTAGGAGGAGCCCAAGCCATTCCGGAGCCGTCTCCGGCAGCGGTCCGTCTCGTCCTTCACTCATCGCTCCTCAAACTCGGTTTCAAGGTCTCGGCGTCGCTCCGGCGGGGCGCGTTGAGCGGGTTGGATGCTTCAACGAGAGAGGAAACGGATATGCGGACATTCAATCGGCTGAAAAGCTCAGTGGCCACCACGGTTCTCGGAGCGGCGCTGCTGGGGATATTTGGCGGAGGCGAAGCTGCGGCTCAGGGCAAGCAGCTCACGCTGTGCTGGGCGGCATGGGATCCGGCCAACGCGCTGGTCGAGCTGGGCAAGGATTTCACCAAGCAATCCGGCATCGAGATGAAATACGAGTTCGTCCCCTGGACGAGCTATGCAGATCGCTTCCTCAACGAGCTCAATTCCCACGGCAAACTCTGCGACCTGATCATCGGCGATAGCCAGTGGATCGGCGGAGCCGCCGAGAACAAGTGGTACGTCAAGCTCAACGAATTCTTCGACAAAGAGCACATCTCGATGGACGATTTCGTCCCGGCGACGGTCGTGGGTTATTCGCAGTGGCCGAAGAATTCGGCGAACTACTGGGCGCTGCCGGCGATGGCTGATGCCGTGGGCTGGACGTACCGCAAGGACTGGTTCTCGCGACCGGACATCCAGTCGGCGTTCAAGGCCAAGTACGGCCGCGATCTGGCGCCGCCGAAAACCTATGACGAGTTGAAGCAGATCGCGGAGTTCTTCCAGGGCCGCGAGATCGACGGCAAGAAAGTCTATGGCGCCTACATCTTCACCGAGCGCGGTTCCGAAGGCATCACGATGGGCGTGACCAACGTGCTCTACAACTACGGCTTCAGCTACGACAATCCGAAGAAGCCGTACCAGATGCAGGGCATCGTCAATTCGGCCGATGCCGCCAAGGGGCTCGAATTCTACAAGGAGCTCTATAAATGCTGCACCGCGCCCGGCATGACGAACGCCTACATGCAGGAAGGGCTCGATGCCTTCAAGTCGGGCCAGGTGGCGATGCAGATGAACTGGTTCGCCTTCTTCCCCGGCCTCTACAAGGATCCGAATGTCGGCGGCGACAAGATCGGCTTCTTCGTCAATCCGGCCGGCCCGAAGGGGCACTTCACCCAACTCGGCGGACAGGGCATCTCGGTGGTTGCGACTTCCGACCGCAAGGACGACGCGCTCGCCTATATCAAGTGGTTCGCGCAGCCCGCCGTGCAGCAGAAATGGTGGCAGATCGGCGGCTACTCGGCGCTCAAGGCGGTGGTCGATGCGCCGGACTTCCCGAAGAGCGCGGCGTTCGCGCCGCAATTCCTGGAGTCGATGGGCATCGTCAAGGACTTCTGGGCCGAGCCGTCCTACGCCCAACTGCTGCTCGACATGCAGAAGCGGGTGCACGACTACGTCGTCGCCGACAAGGGCACGGCGCAGCAGGCGCTCGATCTCCTGGTCAAGGACTGGACCAAGGTGTTCAAGGAGCAGGGCAAGGAAGTCGCCTCGCGATAGCCTGAACTCCGCGATCCAACTGAACTGGCTTCCCCGAGGTCAGCCTCGGGGAAGCCGAACCAGCCCAGCCGATGGACAAGATGACGACGATCCTGCAACCCGATCATGCTACGATCGCGGGAGTGAGCGAGCCCGCCAAATCCCGCGCCGCGCGCCGCGTCCACGGTCTGTCCGATCGGACCATTGCGTGGCTGTTCGTCGCGCCGACGATTGCGCTGCTGCTCGCGATCAACATCTTCCCGCTGGTCTGGATGATCCGGCTCTCCTTCACCAGCCTCAACCTCAGCATGTCCTATCTGCCGCTGCGGTTTGTTGGGCTCGACAATTTCAGCGACATCCTCAACGACGAGGACGTCTGGTTCCGGCTCCAGACCACGGCGCAATTCGTGATCTGCTCGGTTGCCCTGCAGGTGGTGATCGGCTTTGGGCTCGCGCTCCTGATCAACCGCCAATTCCGCGGCCACAGCTTCTGGACCACGATCATCCTGCTGCCGATGATGCTGTCCCCGGCAGTTGTCGGCAATTTCTGGACGCTGCTGCTGCAGCCGCAGATCGGACCGTTCAACTATCTGATCAGCTTGTTCACTGGCGTGCCGCCGAGCTCGTTCAGCATGACAGGGCAGGTCGCGCTGGCGCCATGGACCATCGTGCTCGTCGACACCTGGATGTGGGCGCCCTATGTGATGTTGATCTGTCTCGCCGGGCTACGCTCGATCCCCGATTATATCTATGAGGCGGCTGAGGTCGATCGTGCCTCGGCCTGGCGGCAGTTCTGGTCGATCACGTTGCCGATGACGGTGCCGTTCCTGATGCTGGCGGTGCTGTTTCGCGCGATCGAGAACTTCAAGATGTTCGACATGGTCAATCTCCTGACGTCGGGAGGACCGGGGTCGACCACCGAGCTCGTGTCCATCACGCTGAAGCGCGCGGCGTTCGAGAAGTGGCGCACCGGCTATTCCTCGGCGCTTGCCATTATCCTGTTCGTGACCGTGTTCGGTGCCGCCAACATCTACGTCAAAGCGCTCAACAAGGTGAAGCAACGATGACCGCTGCCGTCGCCAGATCCACCGCACACTCGATCGTCGAGGCCTCGCCGCGCATCAAGGCATTCGCCGGTGCTCTCGTCATCCTCTATGCGTTGATCACGATCCTGCCGCTGCTCTGGATCGTCGCCACCGCGTTTAAGTCGCAAAGCGATGCCATCGCCTATCCGCCCAAGGTGATCTTCGAGCCGACGCTCGAAGGCTATGTCAACCTGTTCACGGTGCGCACCCGCCAGACACCGGATTTCATCGCCAAGTTGCCGCCGCCGGAGACCTGGTATGACAAGCTCGTCCGCAAGCATGACATGGTGATTGCCGGACCGTCCAAGGTCGTGCCGCGCTTCGTCAACTCGCTGATCATCGGCTTCGGTTCGACCTTCCTCGCCGTCTTCCTCGGCACGCTCGCGGCCTACGCTTTTTCGCGCTTCCGCATTCCGCTGGCCGACGATCTGCTGTTCTTCATCCTGTCGACGCGGATGATGCCGCCGGTCGCGGTTGCGATACCGATCTATTTGATGTACCGGCAGCTCAATCTGACCGACACCAGGCTCGGCATGATCCTGCTCTACACCGCCGTGAACGTCTCGCTTGCGGTCTGGCTGCTCAAGGGCTTCATCGACGAGATTCCGCGCGAGTATGAGGAGGCGGCCCTCGTCGACGGCTACACGCGACTGCAGGCGCTGCGCAAGGTGGTGTTGCCGCAGGCCGTCACCGGAATTGCGGCAACCGCGATCTTCTGCCTGATCTTCTCCTGGAACGAATACGCCTTCGCAGTTCTGCTGACCAGCGGCGAGGCGCAGACCATGCCGCCCTTCATTCCCTTCATCATCGGGGAGGGCGGGCAAGACTGGCCGGCGGTTGCCGCCGCGACCACGCTGTTCGTCGTCCCGATCGTCATGTTCACCGTGCTGTTGCGCAAGCATCTGTTGCGCGGCATCACCTTCGGAGCGATGCGCAAATGAGCGATTCTGCCGTTGCCAAGGGCGCCAAGGGGACATTGCATCGCTTCTTCGGCCGCGGGCGCTGGGAGGCCGTTGCGATGACCGTGATCGGGGGCGGCATCTTCATGCTGGTGCAACCCTTCTCGATAGATCTGTACAGCTATTCATTCGTGACGATCCTCGCTGGCACGGTCGGCTTCGTCATCGTCAGCCACTTTCCGG
This sequence comes from Bradyrhizobium sp. LeoB3, assembly GCF_055456055.1. Classification (NCBI taxonomy): domain Bacteria; kingdom Pseudomonadati; phylum Pseudomonadota; class Alphaproteobacteria; order Hyphomicrobiales; family Nitrobacteraceae; genus Bradyrhizobium; species Bradyrhizobium sp. LeoB3. Next base: position 8,833 of record NZ_JBVBEF010000034.1, on the reverse strand, counting down.
AATAAGGCCATGGCTCAGATCCGCATCGAATATCTTCGCAAGTCGTTTGATCAGTTCACGGCAGTGGAAGGCTCGACATTCACCATCGACGACGGCACCTTCTTCGCGTTGCTCGGCCCCTCCGGCTGCGGCAAGACCACCACGTTGCGCATGATTGCCGGCCTCGAGCTGCCGACCGAGGGCAAGATTCTGCTCGACGGAGAGGACGTCACGTTCCACCGTGCCGCCGCCCGCGACATCGCGTTCGTGTTCCAGCTGTTTGCGCTCTATCCGCACATGAACGTCGGGCAGAACATCGGCTTCCCGCTAAAGTGCCAGGGCATGGCGCGGCACGAGATTCGCGAGCGGGTGCAGGAGACCGCGCGGATGCTGCGGATCGAGCATCTGCTGTCGAGCAAGACGTCAAAGCTCTCGGGCGGCGACCGCCAGCGCGTCGCGCTCGGGCGAGCCATGGTGCGGCGCCCGAAGGCCTTCCTGATGGACGAGCCGCTGGGCGCGCTCGACGCCGAGTTTCGTCATCTGATGTGCGGCGAGCTGCGCGACCTGCATGATCGCATCAAGGCGACCACGGTCTATGTCACCCACGACCAGCTGGAGGCGATGTCGATGGCCGACCAGATCGCGATCATGAACAAGGGGCGCGTGGAACAGATCGGCACGCCACAGGAGGTCTATGACCGGCCCGCCTGCATGTTCGTCGCGGACTTCATCGGCTCGCCGTCGATGAACTTCCTGCACTTCGAGGGCGGGCTGCGATCCGGTGACCGGGCCATCAATTTTCACGAAACCAGGCTCGCGGTGCCCGAGATCCGCGAGGACCGCGCGAGCGCGGCGCTGGCGCTCGGCGTTCGTCCGGAGCATATCCGCTTCGCCGACGCCGGATCCGTTCGTGGCGAGGTGTTCGGCGCGGAATATCTCGGCACGACGCAGATCGTCACGATCGACACGGCGTATGGGCGGGTCGCGGCGCGGCTACCTTCGAGCGCCTCGGTGCGGATCGGCGAAACCGTCGGCCTCGAATTCAACTCCGATCGGCTCTCGCTGTTCGATGCCGGCAGCGGCCTTGCAATCAGGACCGCCAGGGAGGAGGGCATGCGCCATGGTTGACGTCAGCTTGCGCAATATCAGCAAGCGCTTCGGCGCGGTGGACGCGGTGCGCGACCTCTCGCTGACGGTGAACGACGGCGAATTCCTCGTCCTGCTCGGGCCGAGCGGCGCCGGCAAGACCACGACGCTGCGGTTGATCACCGGGCTCGAGAGCCCCGACGCCGGTTCCGTCATGATCGACGGGCGCGACGTGACGCACGATCCGCCGGGTGCACGGGACATCGCATTCGTGTTCCAGCAATATTCGCTGTATCCGCATTTGTCGGTCTATGACAATTTGGCGTTCCCGCTGCGCTCTCCGGCGCGGCGCGTGCCGGAGCCGCTGATCCGCAGGCGTGTCGAGCAGACGGCGGAGCTGCTGCATATCGCCAGCAAGCTGAACAATCGCGCCACCCGCCTGTCGGGAGGTGAGATGCAGCGGGTCGCCATCGGCCGCGCGCTTGTGCGCGATCCCTCGATCTATCTGATGGACGAGCCGCTGTCGTCGCTGGATGCAAAGCTTCGCGCCGAACTTCGGCTCGAGCTGAAGCGGATCCAGCTCGAGCTCGGCGCGACCATCCTGTATGTGACCCACGATCAGGTCGAAGCCATGACGATGGCATCAAGGATCGGCGTGATCAAGGACGGCCGGCTGCTTCAGCTCGGCACGCCGAGGGAGATCTACGAAAATCCATCCAACAGCTACGTCGCTTCGCGGCTCGGGACGCCACAGATCAATTTCCTGCCCGCGCGGCTGCTGTCCGATGTGGCGATGCCGCCGGAAACGGAGACGGTCGGCATCCGCACCGAACACCTCCAGATCGCCACGCGCAACGGCGGACGGATGATCGGCCGGGTGCATCGCGTCGAGCACCTCGGCGAGCAGAATCACGTTCACCTGGACTATAAGGGCGAAACGCTGGTGACGCTGGCGGATCCGCATCAACCGCTGCGGGCCGGCCAGGAGGTTGAATTGCAACTGGTGCGTCCGCTGTGTTTCGACGGTGCGGGACAGCGCATCGGCCCGATGGTTCATTAGAGGAGCGAAAGGTTCAGATCAATGTCGGTGCAGCCCGAGACATTCAAGTCGCTGCTCAAGGCGGCCGCCGAGCAGGTCATCGATAGCGCGCCGGAGCTCACGAGTCTGGACCAGGCGATCGGCGACGGCGACCACGGAACAAACATGAAGCGCGGCTTCGAAGCGGTGCTCGGCAAGCTCGATGCCATCTCGGCGCAACCGCTCGACGAGGCGTTCAAGACGATCGGCAAGACCCTAGTCATGACGGTCGGCGGCGCTTCCGGCCCGCTCTATGGCAGCTTCTTTCTCGCCGCGGGCGAGGCGCTGTCGCACGACAAGCACCTGCCTGACGATCTCGCCGACGTGTTCGGCAGTGGCGTGAACGCGGTGAGCGCGCGCGGCCGCTCGCAGGCCGGCGAGAAGACGATGCTCGATGTGCTCATTCCGGTGCTGGAGACACTGAAAGCGGGCGCCGGCCAGCCCGATCTGATCGCGCGGGTGCGCACCACCGCGGCTGAAGCGGTCGAGCGCACGGTGCCGATGCAAGCAACGAAGGGTCGGGCGTCGTTCCTCGGCGCGCGCAGCGTCGGTCATGTCGATCCCGGGGCGCGATCGAGCTGCGTTCTGCTGCACGCGGTGTGCGCTGGCCTGGAGGCGCGGCAATGACCGACACCGTGGGGATCGTGATCGTATCGCATTCGCGGGACATCGCGAAGGGAACCGCAGACATGGTGCGGCAGATGGTCGGCAGCGAGGTCAAGGTCGCCTTCTGCGGCGGCAATCCCGACGGTGGTCTCGGCACCAGCGTGCCGCTGATCATCGACGCCATCAACGACGCCTGGTCGTCGAAAGGCGTTGCTGTGCTTGTCGACCTCGGCGGCGCCGAGACCAACAGCGAAATGGCAGTCGAGATGCTGGAGCCGGCGCGGCGTGATCTCGTTGTCGTCTGCAACGCGCCGATCGTCGAGGGCGCCGTCATGGCGGCGACGGAAGCTGCGGGCGGCAGCTCGCTGGCCCAGGTCAGGGCCGTGGCCGAGGAACTCTCTGCCGACTGAGGCGTCGGCGAAGCGATGATGGATGACGAGCATGCTTGATAAAGCGGACGAACAGATCTTCACCGGCAACGTGCGGCTGGTGCATGCGGTTGGCATGCACGCGCGCCCCGCGGTCAAGCTGACCAAGCTCGCCAAGAAGTTCGAGGCCCAGATCTCCGTGCGGGTCGCGGGCGCACCCGAATGGATCAATGCCAAGAGCGTGGCCAAGATCATGGCAATGCGCGCGGCACACGGCAGCACGATCGAGATCAAGGCTTCCGGCAGCGATGCCGAGGCCGCGGTCGCGGCGCTGGTTGATCTGATCGCAAGCGATTTCCCGGATGGAGCACCATAGCATGCAGGGCGGCGCTGCAGGGCTGGCGTATCGCGGCAGGACTGCCTCGATCGGCTTTGCCCATGGCCCGTTCGTCCGCGTCGACGCGGGAGCGGGCGGCGAGCGGGTGGCCGGTACGCTGGTCGAGGAGGCGCTGGCCCTGCGCAATGCGATCGACGTCGCGAGCGTGCAGATCGCCGATCTTGCCGCCAGCGCCGGCGGCGAAGCCGCGCAGATTCTCGAATTCCAGGTCGCGCTGCTCGAGGATGAGGAATTGATCGAGGCGATCTTCGCGTCGATCGGCGAGGGACGTCCCGCCGATATCGCATGGCGTTCCACGTTCGACGCCCACATTGCCGAGTACAACTCCGCACCGGACGACTATCTGAAGGCGCGTTCCTCCGATCTTGCCGATTTGCGCGACCGCGTGATCCACATTCTGCGTGGCGACCAAGACCAGCCGCTGAAAATCCCGCGCGGAGGCGTGATTTGCGCCGACGATCTGCCGCCATCGCGATTCCTTGAGATTAACTGGTCCGGCGGCGGTGGCTTGGCGCTGTTGCGCGGCAGCCCGACCAGCCATGTCGCGATGCTGGCGCGAGCGCGCGGGATCCCGATGGTGGTACAGCTCGGGGCCATTCCTGACACTGGCACCACGGCGCTGCTTGACGGCGAAGGCGCCACGCTGGAGCTGGATCCCAGTGCCGAGCAGGTCCGAATTTTCGAGAAGCGGCGCGACAGCCATCACAAGAGCAGGGCATCCGCGCGCGCGATCCTGCGGCGGCCGACAGCCTCCTGGCGCGGCGAGCGGATCAAGCTCTTCATCAACATCCAGCGCGTCGAGGATCTCGAGCATGCCGACGCGCAATATGCCGACGGCATCGGCCTGATGCGCACTGAGTTCCTGCTGACGGAGCGCGGTGGCCTGCCCGACGAGGAGACACAGTTTCAGGCTTACGATGCGGTGTTGCGATGGGCCGGCCAGCGCCCCGTCACCATCCGCACCTTCGATGCCGGCGGTGACAAGCCGGTGCCTGGCTTCACGCTGGACGGCGAAGCCAATCCGTTCCTCGGGGTGCGCGGCCTGCGCCTGTGCCTTGCCCGGCCTGAGATCTTTGCGGTTCAGCTTCGCGCGCTGGCGCGGGCCGCGGTGCGCGGCAATCTCAAGGTCATGTTCCCGATGGTCACGTCGGCGGACGAGCTCGAGGCGGGGCGGAAGCTGTTCGCAGATGTCGTGCAGCACTTGCAGGCGGATGGCATTGCCGCGATGCTGCCCGAGCTCGGTATCATGGTCGAGGTGCCGGCGGCGGCCCTGGCAATCGCGAGCTTCAAGACGTCCTTCTTCTCGATCGGCTCGAACGATCTCGCGCAATATGTCCTGGCCTGCGACCGTTCCAACGGAGCTCTCGTCCCCCTGATGGATCCGCTGCATCCGGCAGTGCTCGAACTGATCGCGCGGACCGCGGAGCATGGGCGGCGCGCCGCCATCAGCGTCAGCCTGTGCGGCGACATGGCGGGTGATCCGCGTTGTCTGCCCGCCCTGCTGAATTGCGGCCTGCGCGAGCTCTCCGTCAATGCATCGGCGCTGGCGCAGATCAAGCAGACCATCGACCGGCTGAGCAGTGGAGGCGGCCTTGGCTGATACGGCGGCCGATGACGCGCCCGAAGCCGGCGCGGTTGCGGTCTACAAGCGCATCTTCAAGGAGGTGCTGGAGAGCCGTCCGTCGGGCATGCGGCTTCGGCTGGCCCATGCCATGGGGAAGAACCGCAGCTTCGTCAGCCAGATCAGCAATCCCGCCTATCCGGTGCCGATACCGGTGCAGCATCTCAATACGATCTTCGATGTGTGCCATTTCCCGCCGCAGGCGAAGACGGCCTTCCTTCGCGCCTATGCGCGCGCTCATCCGCGCCGCGTCGGCCGGTTGAGCGAAGGCTCGCACGAGCGGACACTGACGCTGCATCTGCCGGATCTCGGCAGCGCCAAGCGCAACGCCGAGCTTGACACGCTGCTCCAGGAGTTCACGCGGCGACTGATTGCCATCATGCGGGAAAAATAGGCGAGGAACGCCGGGCGGACGAAGCGGGAGGACACAATGAAGAAGTTCATCAATTCGGTCGACAATATGCTCGCAGAGAGCCTCGACGGCTTTGCCGCCGCGCATGCCGACCTCGTCATGCTCGGCGCTGAGCGGAAATTCGTCCGTCGCCGCGAGCTGAATCCGAGGAAAGTTGCGCTGGTGTCGGGGGGCGGCAGCGGGCATGAGCCGCTGCATGCCGGCTTCGTCGGCTACGGCATGCTCGACGCCGCCTGTCCCGGGCAGGTGTTCACATCGCCGACGCCGGACCAGATCGTCGAGGCCGCCCAGGCGATCGCGGGCGACGCTGGCGTCCTCTTCATCGTCAAGAACTATGCCGGCGACCGCATGAACTTCGAGATGGCGGCGGAGATCGCCGAGGGCCGCACCGCCACCATCGTGACCGACGACGACGTCGCGGTCGAGAAGTCGACTTACAGTATCGGACGGCGCGGCGTCGCCGGCACGCTGATCGTCGAGAAGATCGTCGGCGCGGCGGCCGAGAAGGGCGCCGATCTTGCAACTTGTGTCGCGCTTGGCGAGCGCGTCAACGCACAGACGCGCTCAATGGGCGTTGCGCTGACCAGCTGCACCGTTCCGGCGGCAGGCACGCCGACCTTTGCACTTCGTGACGACGAGATGGAGATCGGGGTCGGCATTCACGGCGAGCCGGGACGCCGCCGCGTCACGCTCGCGCAGGCCGATGCGATCGCCGCCGAGATGACCACCGCGATCGCCGATGATCTTGGCACGCGGGCCGGTACCGAGGCGCTGCTGCTCGTCAACGGCTTCGGCGGTACGCCGACGATCGAGCTCTATCTGATGTACAACGCGGTGCGCAGGATGCTCGAGGAGCGGGGCCTGCGCATCGCCCGTTCGCTGGTTGGCAGCTACGTCACATCGCTCGAAATGGCCGGGTGCTCGCTCACCGTGAGCCTGCTCGATGGCGAAACCACTGCGCTCTGGGATCATCCTGTGCGTACGGCCGCATTGAAATGGTGACCGCTGCGGTGTGAGCGGCCGCTGATTTTCAGGATGATGGTGGACCATGATTGCCCCAGAAGGATCGTGTGGCCGATTGTCGTTGCGAGTTCGGTCACGGCCGGCCGCGCCACGGCAAGAAAACGAAGAGTTGCTCGATCGCCGTCAGGTCGAGCGGACTTTGCGAAATCATTTGAGGGTGCTGGTGCGAGAAGTCTTGGCATCGATCTGATACGGAACGACGCCTCTTTCGACGGTACCCACGTCAAGTGGGTGGCCGATCGGCGGTAGTGCTCGGTGACGGCAGTCGCTTCGCTCGCAGGCTCTGCATCCCGGGCCGATGAAGTCGACCGCATCGAGATCGTCCAGGTTCAGCCCCTTTGCGTAAACCGTCTCGCCCGCATAGGTCACCTCACACCCAAGTCCGACGGCGACCGCGCGCGGTCGGTTCAGATATGAGCCCGCCGAAAGGCTGACGGTCCGAGCTACGCAAAGATACCTCGTTCCATCAGGCGTAGCAGCTAACTGGGCCAGGATGCGGCCAGGATGCGAGAACGACTGGTGTACGTTCCATACGGGGCAGGGACCTCCGAAGCGCGCGAACTGAAAGCGGGTGGCGCTGCTGCGCTTCAAGACGTTGCCGGCGATGTCGATTTTCAGGAAATAGAACGGAATTCCCGGCGAGTTTCTCCGTTGCAGCGTGCTCAAACGATGGCAGACCTGCTCGAAGCTCGTGCCAAAGCGTCGCTGGAGGCGTTCGATGTCATAGCGAACGTCGCGCGCTGTGGCGAGAAATGCTCCATATGGCATAACCAGGGCGCCGGCAAAGTAATTGGCGAGTGCGACGCGCGCGAGCGATGCAGCTTCCTCGTTGCTGAGACGTGCCTGTCTGATCTGACGTTCGATGCTGTCTCGCTGTTCGAGCAGGCCGATGACGTGAGCGATCCAGAACAGACGGCTTTCCACCGGCGCATCTTTGGACATGAAAAGCGTTTTGGCGTTGCTATCCAGCCGCCAGATCATTCCCTTGCCAAGATCCACCGGGCCTTGGCCGATCCGAACCCCGTAGGCATCACGCAAATATCTGATGAAGTCCTCGCCGCGGTTCTCGGGCTGAAAGTCTCTTGTCTCCGAAAGCCGTTCCGCGGCGCGATCAAGCGCATCAAAATGGTTACGTTTTGATTGCACCCAATCGCGTACCTCGTCATAGGGAAAGCGGCTGGCCGCACCCACGTCGGTTTGGGCCACACGCGTTTGCAAGGAGCGATGTTCCTCTTCGAGCGCAAGATAACCGCGATAGAGATGCAAAAAGCGCTGCGCGATATCGGGCGCGACCCGGACGGCCGCGCTGGCCTCGTCAGGCAAAATGGGCGACCCGAACAGAGGGTCACTGGCGCTTTCACGAAGTTCGCTGGCGAGCCGCAAATCGTCGTCAGACGAAAAATAATTCGTCTCAATACCAAATTGCCGGCTGAGCCGCATGAGCAGCTCTCGCGTGATCGGCCGCTGATCACTCTCCATTTGACTCAAATAGCCCGCGGAAATGCTGAGAGCGTCTGCGAGCTCTGCTTGTGTCATGCTGCGTTGTTCGCGCAACCGCCGTAGCCGGTCGCCGGCGAAGATCTTGTGCTGTCTCACTTGGCAAACTTTACAACTGGTTCAGCGCTATCGGCAAAAATAAGCACTTTCTTCGGTCCCTTGCGGCGATCTCCTTGCTAATCTTGCATACATTGACTGGGATGCAAAGCGCCCGGGGGCCGGTTTGGCAATCCATCGCGCTTGCCGGAGCAGCCAGGTGGTACCGGCGGACTATGTGCGAATGCTCGCGCGCCCTGCATCGGCTCCGTAAGGGATTCCTGTCCCGGCGCGACCAGGTCGGACCGGATTGTGAGGATGTGGCTATCATGACGATGTTGGTTGAACTGGAGGAAAGGCGTGCCGGCGCAAAGCTGGGCGGCGGGGAGAAGCGCATCGAGGCGCAGCATGCCCGCGGCAAGCTGACGGCGCGGGAGCGCATCGAACTGCTGCTGGACAAGGGATCGTTCGAGGAATTCGACATGTTCGTCGAGCACCGCTCGATCGAGTTCGGCATGGAGAAGACCAAGGTTCCCGGCGACGGCGTCGTCACTGGCTGGGGCACCGTCAACGGCCGCAAGACCTTTGTCTTCGCCAAGGACTTCACCGTGTTCGGCGGCTCGCTGTCCGAGACCCACGCGCTGAAGATCACGAAACTCCAGGACATGGCGATGAAGGCGCGGGCGCCGATCATCGGCCTCTATGACGCCGGCGGCGCCCGCATCCAGGA
>NZ_JBVBEF010000033.1:0-82144 GCF_055456055.1 Bradyrhizobium sp. LeoB3 | reverse complement strand
GACACCGAGCCGATTCGGTATCGCCGCCCCAATCCTGACGGTCAGTTCTCCGGTAACATTCTTGATGAGGCAATGCGCCCTCATCGGCTTCCAATTTTGGACGCCGATCCCCCGGCTTAGGGGGTCAATATTGCAGGCCGAATGACACCCTAGGTTCGTCGCGCACGCCTTGCGGTCAACCGTCCGCTGGTCACCTCGGCTCTGGTGCGTTTCAGGAGACGAACGGATTTGCGGACCGGGTCGGCGCCGCTTCAGCTGTCAAAGCCTATCGAACACGGCCCCCATGCGCGGACTAAACAATCGATCATAGGTCTTCAGCAGGAAATCGTCGGTCATTCCAGCAACGTAGTCGCAGATCACGCGGACATCCTTTTCGGGCACATAGCGCGTATAGACGTCCGACGGAAGAAGTTGCTTTGGGTCCGACTGAAACGCTTCTCAATCAAACGTCAATCATCAATCACCTACCGGATTGCGGTCGGCCTTTCCGAATTCCCCGTGTGATGGGGGTAGAGCGCGATTCGGCCAAGTCTCTGGAGAGACAAAACTTTATCCGCAGGTGTCGCAGCCGGAAAGCGAGAATATGTGGTACCAAACGTGGTACGGAGCTTTGCGAGAAGCGCGAAGCGCGAGAAAATCGCTTATTTTGCGTGGTAGCGGGGGAGGGACTCGAACCCCCGACCCCAGGATTATGATTCCCGTGCTCGAGGCGATCAACCCAGCCGCCGGATATCTTGAACGCTCATTTCCCCCTCCAGTTCGGCGTGCGCTTGTTGAGGAAGGCGTCCATGCCCTCCCGGAAATCCTCGCTCATATAGGCGCGCAGGATCAGATCCTCTCCCTCATCGCGCGACAGCGTACGGCGGATGCGGCGCACGGCCTCTTTGGTCACCTCGAGCGTGATCGGCGCATGGCTCGCAATGAGCTTTGCGGTCTCGTCAGCGCGGCGCTGCAAGGTCGCGACGTCGGGTACGACTTCATTGAGCAAGCCGAGCGCAAGTGCTTCCGGCGCCTCGACTAAGCGGGCCTTGAAAATCATATCCTTGGTGCGCGCCGGACCGATCAGCGCGACGATACGCGAGATATTCGACATGGAGAGGCAATTACCGAGGGTGCGCGCGATTGGAAACCCGATCCGCGTCGCTTCGGTGCCGATCCGGATGTCGCAGCAGGCCGCAATCCCGGCGCCGCCGCCCGTACAGGCACCGGCGATCGCCGCGATGACGGGCACGCGGCACTGCTCAAGAGCGCCGAGCACACGGTCGATCCGCGCTTCATAGTCAAGCGCGTCCTGCGCGGTCTTGAAAGCGCGGAATTGCGAGATATCGGTACCCGAGGCAAAGGCCTTATCACCGGCGCCGGTCAGGATCAGCGCCTTGATCGAGCGGTCCCCATTGATGGTCTCGCAGATCGACGCCATCTGCTCGTACATCGCGAAGGTCAGGGCGTTACGTGCCTGCGGCCGGTTGAAAGTGATCTTGGCGATCCCGTCCTCGAGGGAATAGATCAGGTCTTCGCTGGCGGTGACCGGGGCGTTCATGGCGATCTCTCCGTTGCTATTGGACCAGCTCAGGCGACTGCGGCCTTCGGCATCGGCAAGACATCGCGCCGCTTGAGCACCTCCATCGCCGCCAACACGCCGCCGCTACGATGTGGCACGTTGGCCAGGTCCAGTCCCATCTCGACGCCCGACAGCGTCCCCATCAGCATCAGGTCGTTGAAGTGCCCGATATGGCCGATCCGGAAAGCCTTGCCCTTGATCTTGTTGAGGCCGGTACCAAGCGACATGTCGAAGTTTTCGAGCACCACCTTGCGGAAATTGTCGGCGTCATGGCCTTCCGGCATCACCACGCCAGTCAGGGCCGGCGAATGCGCTTGGGGATCCTGGCACTGGGTCTCGAGCCCCCACACCTTCATCGCCGCACGGGTAGCCGCGCTGTGGCGCTTGTGGCGGGCGAACACGTTTTCAAGGCCTTCTTCCTCGAGCATCTTGACGGCTTCCCTCAGCCCGAACAGAAGGTTGATTGCCGGCGTATAAGGCCAGGTGCCGGCCTTGTTGATAGCAATCACCTCCTGCCAGTCCCAGTAGGAGCGCATCGATGATGAATTGGCCTTGGCCACCGCGAGCGCCTTTTCCGACACGGCGTTGAAGCCGAGACCCGGCGGCAGCATCATGCCCTTCTGCGAGCCCGCGACGGAAACATCGATACCCCAAGCGTCGTGCTCATATTCCATGGAAGCGAGGCCGGAGATGGTGTCGACCATCAGGAGCGCGGGATGCTTGACGCGGTCCATTGCCCTGCGAACCTCGAGTGGCGGCGTAACGCAACCGGTCGAGGTCTCATTGTGCACGACCATGACCGCCTTGATCTTGTGCGCACGATCGGCTGCAAGCCGCGCCTCGATCTCGCCAATGTCCGCGCCATGACGCCAATCGCCCGGAATAAAATCGATGTCGAGCTTGAACCTGCTGGCGATGCCATGCCAGAGCACCGCGAACTGCCCGGTCTCGGCCATCAGGACCTTGTCGCCCGGCGATAGGGTGTTGACGATCGCGGCTTCCCAGGCACCAGTTCCGGACGAGGGAAAGATGACGACGGGCTGCTTGGTGCGAAACAGGCGCTGCATGCCGGCCAGAACCGCAAAACCGAGCTCGGCAAATTCAGGGCCGCGATGGTCCCAGGCCGGCATGTCCATGGCGCGCAGGACCCGGTCCGGCACGTTGGTCGGCCCCGGAATCTGCAGAAAATGCCGTCCAGTGTGCAGGGTCATGAGCCGTCCTTTCCGGTCTAGTCTTGGCGCTTCGCGCCGCTCGAATAGCATTCTTCGGGCAGGCTTGTCCCTCACTGGGCGGTACCCGTCAATGCATAATCAATATACAAGCAAGACAGGGCCCGTCCGGCCGCGGTCGGCAGGCGATTTTGGCATCTGCGAAGGACCGCTGCCGCTAGCCCGTTATTGGCACGATCCGCCGGTTGCGGGCCCTAGCATCATTCCGCAGCCACCGCCTTTCCAACCGGGACGCCGACCGCGATCTCATCGAACGGTTGCTCGGGATGCATCATGAACGCCGAAAAACCGCCGAGCGTCAGAAGTCCCATCGACATCAAAAATGGCAGATACCAATTGCCCGTTGCGTCGATGACAAAGCCGGCGACAAGTGGCGAGACGATGGCGGCGAACGCAGAGCCAGTGTTCATGATGCCGGAGGCCGTGCCTGAATATTTCGGCGCGATGTCCATCGGTATCGACCATATCGGACCAATCACAAGCTCCGCGAAAAAGAAGCCAGAAGACAGGCACAGGGCCACGACCGTGATCTGATGGATGAACAAGATTGGGAGCAATGAGGCAAGCGCTCCGGCAAACCCAGCGATGATTACGCTCAGACGGGCGAAGCGGATGCTGCCGGTGCGCTTGAGGATGCGGTCGGACAGAATGCCGCCCACGCTATCGCCGACGACGCCGGCGAAGAAGACGCCTGAAGCGAACAGCGCCGATTTCTTGATATCGAGGCCAAAGTTGTTCTTGAAGAAAAGCGGCAGCCAGTTGAGGTAGAGCCACAGGGACCAGCCGTAGCAAAAGTAGGTCAGCGTGACCGGCCACATCCGCCGCAGGAGCGGTGACCACGGCACCTGTGGCCGGGGTCCGGTCGGACGGGGCGGCAATGACGCAAGTTCAGCCTCGGTGATCCGCGCATGCTCCCTTGGCTCGTTCCGGAAATACCCGGCCCAGGCGATGCCCCAGACGAGGCTTACGAACCCCAAGGCGATAAAGGATCCACGCCAGGTCAGCCACGTTATCAGCAGCGCGATCAAGGGCGGCGTTGCAGCGTTGCCCAGTCGCGCGAAGGCGTGCGCTAGCCCCTGGGCGAAGCCACGCTTGTCCGATGGCGTCCAATACCGCATCGCGCGCGTTGCTGTCGGAAAGGTCGCGCCTTCGCCGAACCCCAATGCGACACGCGCGATGAACAACGACACGATGCCAGTGACGAAACCGGTCATGATCGTTGCCGCAGCCCAGATCATGCCGCACCAGAACAACGTCTTGCGTGGCCCGAAATGGTCGCCGACCCAGCCACCGATGATCTGGAACAGCAAGTAGGGATAGGCGAAGGCGGAGAATACAAGGCCTAGCTGCGTGTTGGTGAGGCCTAGCTCCCTCTGAATCTCGCTGGCCGCGGTGCCAATATTCACGCGATCGACATAGGTGATAAAATAAATCGCGCACAGCATCGCGAGCACGACATGTGTCGCCTTGAATCGGAACTTCAAGTTCGACCTCCCTGAGCTTTATGGCTTGTTCGTATCGCCGCGCGCCCGCGGCGATACGTTAGCTTGAGGAGAGGAAGCCTTAGCTGCCGACGACTTTGAGGTGTGTCGCGGAATTGCCCTCGGCGCGCTGTTCAAGAAGCTTCATCGCGACGTCGACGCCGCCGGCCCGGTGCGGAATGCCCGCGGCCGATAAGCCCATCTCCACGCCCGTCAGCGCTGCAAGCAAGGTCAGCTCATTGCATTCGCCGAGATGCCCGATACGGAACACCTTGCCCGCCACCTTCGACAATCCAGAGCCGAGTGACATGTTGTAATTATCGAGCACCACCTTGCGGAATTGATCTGCGTCATAGCCTGGTGGCATCAGCACGGCGGTGAGCACCGGAGAAAAGTCTTTTGGCTCCTGGCACAGCACTTCCAGACCCCAGTGATTGACAGCCGCTCGTGTCGCGGCCGCGAGCTGCTGATGGCGGGCGAACACGTTGGCGAGCCCCTCCTCCATCAGCATTGCGATCGCTTCGCGCAAGCCGTAGAGGAGGTTAGTTGCCGGCGTATACGGGAAGAAGCCGTTTGCATTCGGCTTCAGCATTTCCTCCCAATCCCAGTATGACCGCGGCATCTTGTTGCTCTTCGCGGCGGTGCGAGCCTTGTCCGACATAGCGTTGAATCCGAGGCCCGGCGGCAGCATGAATCCCTTTTGCGAGCAGCTGACGCTGACATCGACCCTCCATTCGTCGTGCCGGTAGTCGACTGAGCCCAGCGAGGAGATGGTGTCGACCATCAGCAGGGCCGGATGAGCGACGCGGTCCATCGCGGCGCGGATCTCTCCGATCCGGCTGGTCGCGCCGGTTGAGGTTTCGTTGTGAACGACCATCACAGCCTTCAACGCATGGGACGTGTCACGAGCGAGCCTGTCTTCGATGGCGGCCGGGTCGGCGCCGCGGCGCCAATCGCCGGGTATGAAGTCGACATCAATCCCCCAGCGCGCGGCCATCTGGCGCCACAGAGTGGCAAAATGGCCGGTCTCCACCATCAACACCTTATCCCCCGGCGACAACGTATTGACGATCGCGGCCTCCCAGGCGCCGGTGCCCGATGACGGGAAAATCACCACCGGTCCGGAGGTTTGGAAAATCTTCTGGGAGCCCTCCAGCACGGTGCGCCCGAGTTGACCGAATTCGGCGCTTCGGTGATCGATGACGGGCATGTCCATTGCCCGGAGAATGCGATCGGGAACGGGACTGGGGCCCGGAATCTGCAGAAAATGCCGTCCTTGCCGCATAACTGACCTCCATTCTGGCAACATGAAGCACATTTTTGCATTCATTTTTTTGCATGTAAATCGTATTCTATATGCAATTCCGACCATCGACGCTAGTGATTCTGCGAACTATTGTTACCCTATGAAATCGACGATTCCCGAATCCGGGATGGCAATCGCCCAAATTGCCGACAACGGCAGCCCCGAACTCTCGCTTCACGGGGAGATCCTGTCGCGCCTTCGCGACTATGTGGTCGAAGGCAACATTCCGGACGGCGACCGGGTACCCGAGCGGCAGCTGTGCGAGTTATTCGGAGTTTCCCGCACCCCCCTTCGCGAGGCACTCAAGGTCTTGGCCGCCGAGGGGCTGATTGAACTACTGCCCAATAGAGGGGCGCGCGTGCGCCAGCTTGGCAAGCGCGATCTGGAAGAACTGTTTGACGTGATGGGCGGCCTCGAGAGCCTCGCAGGGCGACTTGCATGCGAGACCATCACCGATGAGGAAATCGCCGAGATTGAGCGCCTACACTACGAAATGTACGGCTACTACCTGCACCGCGACATGCATAATTATTTCCAGGTCAACCAACGTATCCACGAACGGATCGTCGCGGTCTCCCGCAACGAGACCTTGCGCACCATCTATGCCAACTTGGCCGGCCGAATCCGCCGCGTGCGCTACTCCGCCAACTTCGCACGTAAACGGCAGCGTTGGGCCGAAGCGATGCGCGAGCACGAGGCGATCCTGGACGCGCTTCGCCGCCGGGCCGGCAGCGAACTGAGCGACACCCTGTTCCAGCACCTTCGCAACAAGCGGACCGCGGCAGTCGAGCACCTCGGCTGCACACCGGAAGGCCCGACCGCCGAAGCTGTCGACGGTTAGCTAGCACATTATGAATTCATAATTGACGCCAACCGGAAATAAATTGCATCTATTAGCTGGAGATTTGCGGAACGGCCCTCCTCGACGGAATTTAGGATGAAGAACGCGTCACCGCTTGAGCGCCAGCTGCGGTCAAATATCACCGGCGACGTCCTTTTCGACGCCTTCAGCCGCGGACGCTACGCGACCGACGCCTCATTCTACCAGATCGTGCCCGAGGGCGTGGTGGTTCCGCGAACCATGGACGAGGCGCTACGGGCGCTGACGGTCGCGCGCGATGCCGGTCGGATCGTGACTCCCCGTGGGGGCGGCACCTCGCAATGCGGCCAAACTGTTAACCACGGCATTGTGATCGATTTCTCCCGGCACCTGAACAAAATCCTCTCGCTGGACGTCGAGAACCGAACCTGCGTGGTCGAGCCGGGAATCGTTCTGGACGATCTCAACCGCCAGCTCAGGAAGCACGGGCTGTGGTTTCCGGTCGACGTCTCCACCGCCTCGCGTGCCACCATCGGTGGCATGGCGGGCAACAATTCCTGCGGTGGGCGTTCACTGCGCTACGGCACCATGCGCGACAATACGCTGTCGATGGATGCTGCGCTTGCCGACGGCACGCTCTTGCATTTCGGCGAAGTGCCGCGGGATCTCGCGCAGGTGAATTCACCGGACAGTGGACTGACACTCTTCCGGGACATGCTCGATCTCGGCGAGCGTGAGGCAGCCGAAATCGCAGACAAATTCCCGAAAGTGCAGCGCCGGGTCGGCGGTTATAATCTCGATGCGCTGGTGCCGCGCAATGCGCCGAACAACTTGGCGCATTTGCTGGTGGGATCCGAGGGTACCCTCGCCTTCACCACCAAAGTCGAGCTCAAGCTGTGGCCGACGATCCGCAACAAGGTGCTAGGCGTCTGTCATTTCGGCAGCTTCTACGAGGCGATGGACGCAGCCCAGCATCTGGTCAAGCTGCGGCCGATCGCAGTCGAACTGGTCGACCGCACCATGATCGCGCTCGGCCGGGATATCGCGATGTTCAAACCGGTCATCGCCTCCGCCGTGCGCGGGGATCCCGATGCGATCCTGGTGGTGGAATTCGCTGAGGAGGATCAGGCTGAAAATCTCACGCGGCTGAAGCAACTGGGCGAGTTGATGGGAGATCTCGGCTTCGGCTGGGACAAGCCGCCGCGCAAATGGGGTGGCGTGGTCGAAATCGTCGAACCCGCCCTGCAAAGCGCTATCGCCGACTTCCGTGCCGCCGGGCTCAACGTCATGATGTCGATGAAACAGGAAGGCAAGCCGGTCTCCTTCGTCGAGGATTGCGCGGTGCCGTTGCCGCATCTCGCTGAATACACCGACCGGCTCAACGCCGTCTTCGCCAGGCACGGCACCAGCGGCACGATGTACGCTCACGCCTCGGAAGGCTGTCTGCATGTCCGCCCCGTGCTTAACCTCAAGCTCGAAAAGGACGTCAAGGCGATGCGCGCCATCGCCGAAGAGGCGTTTGCCCTGGTGCGCGAATACAAGGGCTCGCATTCCGGCGAGCATGGCGACGGCCTGGTGCGGTCGGAATTTCACGAGACGATGTTCGGCTCGCGCATTGTCGCCGATTTCAGGGAGATCAAACATCGGTTCGATCCGAACGGTGTGCTGAACCCCGGCAAGATCGTCGATCCACCAAGGATGGATGACCGTTCGTTGTTTCGCTACTCGCCGAGATACAAAGTCAACGAACTGAAGACCGTACTCGACTGGTCGGCCTATCCCGGCGCCGGCGGCGGTTTCCAGGGTGCCGTCGAAATGTGCAACAATAACGGCGCTTGCCGGAAGCTTGAGGGCGGCGTGATGTGCCCGTCCTATCGCGCGACACGCAACGAGAAGGACGTTACGCGCGGACGCGCCAACACGTTGCGGCTGGCCATGTCTGGGCAGTTGGGACCCGACGCGCTTTCGTCGGACGAGATGATGGAGACGCTAAAGCTCTGCGTCTCATGCAAGGCCTGTCGTCATGAGTGTCCGACTGGGGTCGACATGGCCAAGATGAAGATCGAGGTATTGGCTGCGCGAGCGGCGAAGCACGGGCTCTCGCTCCGCGACCGGCTGGTTGGCTATTTGCCCCGTTATGCGGGTCTTGCGTCGCGCTTTGCGCCATTAGCCAATTGGCGCAACAGCAGTAGATCGTTACGAGCGCTGTTCGAAAGGTTCGCGGGCATCAGTTCGAAGCGATCGCTGCCGGCATTCCGGCGCGATGTCTTCAAGACGGACGCGGAAGTCTTTGGTCCGGAACAGGGCCATGAGGTGGTTCTGTTCGCCGATACCTTCAACCGCGCCTATGAGCGCGAGAACCTCGATGCCGCGCTGCGTGTGCTCGTGGACGGCGGCTACCGCGTTCATCTCCCGCAGCCGATCGATCGCGCCCGGCCGCTTTGCTGCGGACGCACATTCCTCTCGGCTGGCTTGGTGGATCAGGCTCGCACCGAATTGGACCGGTTGGTCGCCACCTACGCGCCTTTCGCAGCGCGCGGCGTGCCGATCGTCGGCCTAGAACCGAGCTGCCTTTTGACCCTGCGCGACGAACTGCTCTCATTGCGTTCCGACGAAATCGCAAGAAACATCAGCGCCCATGCGCTGCTCTTTGAGGAGTTCTTGGTGCACGAAGCGGAGGCTGGCCGCTTGCGGCTGCCGCTTGGCGCCATCGCCAACAAGGCCCTGGTCCACGGCCATTGTCACCAGAAATCATTCGGCGCGTTCAAACCTGTCGAAAAAGTGCTGCGCCTTGTCCCGGACCTGACTGTCGAAAGCATCGAGTCGAGCTGTTGTGGCATGGCCGGCGCGTTCGGCTACGGCGCTGACACCTACCAAGCCTCGATCGATATGGCTGAACTCTCTCTCCTTCCCGCAGTGCGCCGCGCCGACGACACGACGCTGATTGTTGCTGACGGCACCTCGTGCCGACACCAGATCAAGGATGGCACTGCACGTTCTCCGCTCCATGTCGCGCGCGTGCTGGCCATGAGCCTGGATCGCGCGAAATCCGAAGGTCACTCTACCCCCGTAAAGGAACCCCTCCATGACTGAGTTTACGCTTGATGTTGCCCGAAAGATCCTTGACGCCGCGCTTGCTACGGCCATCGAGAAAAAGCTCAAGCCCCTGGTCATCACCATCCTCGACGCGCGCGGCGCGGTCAAACTAACCGCCGCGCAGGACGGGACCAGCCTGATGCGCGCCGAGATCGCGCATGGGAAAGCCTATGGCGCGCTGGCGCTCGGCATGGGATCACGGGCATTGTTTCAGCGCGCGCAGGAGCAGGCCTATTTCATCGGCGCGGTGAATGCGCTGGCGCAGGGCCGCCTGGTACCGGTGCCCGGCGGCGTACTCGTTCTGGATGGCACCACGCTGCTTGGTGCCGTTGGCGTCAGCGGCGATACTTCGGATAACGATGAGATCTGCGCGATCGCGGGCATCGAAGCAGCCGGACTCAAGGCGAATCCGGGATAGTCGCAGTAGGCGCGACGAGGCAGATTTCCTTATCCTGGACCGGCCCTATCGCCCGGGCCAGGATGGTTTGCGCTTCTCGCTGAACGCTTTGAGGCCCTCCTTGGCATCCTCGGTCATCGCCAACAACGCGATCTGGCTCTCGGTATAGGCGATCCTCTCGTCGAACGACATCGAGGCGATCGCGCGCATGGCATATTTGCCGCGCCGGATTGCGGTCGGCGACTTGTCGACGATGCGGTGGATCAACCACTCGACCTTCGCGTCCAGCTCGGCCGCCGGCACCACATAATTCAGCAGCCCTGCGGCCTGCGCGGCCTTGGCGTCAAAGGGCTCGCCGGTCAGCGCCCATTCGTTGACCAGGCGAGGCGGCGCCATCGACTGCAAAAGGCTCATCACCTGCATCGGGAAGACGCCGACCTTTACCTCCGGCAGACCGAAGATGACGTGATCGGCGGCCACGGCCATATCGGTCATACATAGCAGGCCCATGCCGCCGGCCATGCACACGCCGCCTACGCGCGCGATCGCGGGTTTGGTTGAATCTTGCGAGAGCCGTAACAGATCGGCGTAGTCGACGTTCGGTTTGGAATAATCCATCGAGAAGGCGGCGCCGCTGTTCTGCAGGTCGGCCCCCGCGCAAAAGGCCTTGTCGCCCGCTCCTGTCAGCACGATGACGCGGACAGCGCTGTCATCATGAGCGTCGCGGTAGCCTCTTGCGATGCCCGCGATCACGTCACCATTGAGCGCATTGCGCTTGTCCGGTCGGTTGATCGTGATCCAGAAGGCCTGGCCTCGCTTCTCCAGGATCACGCTGCTGGTCTCGGTCATCTGGCCCACCTGTTCTTGCCGTTTCCGGCAACCATTTGCGGCAGGTGGCGGCCGACTGCAAGAGCGATTTAGGCTGAGACCCGAGCCTTCCGGACCCAAACCTTGTTGTCGTGGAACGCGGCGCCGCCGACAGGGGCGACCGTCTCGGCGCCCGTCAGCGTATTGATGCCGCGGCCACCAATATGGGCCTTATTTGGGTGGATGGATTCGGCGATCAGCACGCCGCGACGCACGCCGTCAAACAGCTTCGCCGTTAGCGTCGTTTCGCCGCGCATGTTGCCGAGCGTCACCGCATCGCCGTCGGCAATCGAAAGGGCCGCCGCGTCGTCCGGATGGATCATCACCGTTGGCTTACCCTCACGGGCCCGGGATCCCGGCGTCTCATTGAAGCTGGTGTTGAGGTAGCTCCGTGACGGCGAGGTTGCCAGCCGGAACGGATGCTGCTCATCGGCCTCTTCAATAATGGTCCAATGGTCGGGTAGCGACGGCATCTGATCCCACGGCCCCAGACCGGCGATCCCGAAAGACGGATGAGCCCAATCGGCCTTGAAGTGGAACTTCTTGTCCGCATGCGCAAAGCCGTCGAGGTAGTGCGAGGTCCGGAAATCTGGCTGGATGTCACGCCACAGATCCGCCTCCAGCCTCTCGATATCGCCATGGCCGCTCTTCTTTAGCGTCACGTCGATCAATTCACGCGGCGACATCCCAAAGCCGGGATGGACCGCATTAAGACGGCGCCCGAGCGCCTGAATCACTTGATGGTTGCTGCGGCATTCGGCCGGAGGCTCGATCAGCTTGGGCCCAACTGAAATGTGCTGTTGACCGCCGCCGTAATAGAGATCGTCGTGCTCCATGAACATCGTCGCGGGCAGGACGATATCGGCCATGGCTGCAGTCTCGGTCATGAACTGCTCATGGACCGCCACGAACAGGTCCTCTCGAGCAAACCCTTCGCGCACCAAGGTCTGCTCCGGCGCCACCGTCACCGGATTGGTGTTCTGGATCAGCATCGCCTTGACCGGCGGTCCGCCCTTCAAGGCCTCGGCGTCGCCGGTCAGGATACGTCCAATCCTCGATTGATCGAGCCAACGCGTGGTGCGGTCGATCGCATCATGTCCCTCGATGACGGATTCGTTGAATTTCCAGATCGCGG
Organism: Bradyrhizobium sp. LeoB3; assembly: GCF_055456055.1. Taxonomy (NCBI): domain Bacteria; kingdom Pseudomonadati; phylum Pseudomonadota; class Alphaproteobacteria; order Hyphomicrobiales; family Nitrobacteraceae; genus Bradyrhizobium; species Bradyrhizobium sp. LeoB3. The sequence continues at coordinate 70,252 of NZ_JBVBEF010000033.1, read as the reverse complement.
CATTGTTGAAGAACGCTCCGCCGCCTTCATACTGCCAGGCACCGGTCACCGCCGGGATGCAGAGCGCCGCGTGCATTTGCGCCGCACCATTTCGGCTTCGTGTGAAGCCGTAGCCCAGGCGGAAGAACGAGCGTTTGGTCTGGCCGACCAGGCGGGCAAAAGCCTCGATCTCCTCCACCGGCACGCCTGATATCGACGAAGCCCATTCGGGCGTCCTGCTGGCGAGGTGTGCCTCCAATTCGTCTGGGCAGTCCGTATAACGATCCATGTAGGCGCGATCCGCGTACCCTTCGCGAAACAGCACATGCATGACGCCGCAAGCGAAGGCAGCGTCGGTGCCGGGCCGCAGGATGATCTTCACGTCAGCCTGTTTCACCGTGTCATTGTTGTAGATATCGATCGCGGCAATCTTGGCGCCTCGCTCCTTCCGAGCGCGCATCGCGTGTGTCATGACGTTGACCTGGGTGTTCACCGGGTTAGTTCCCCAGATCACGACGAGGTCAGAGACGCCCATTTCACGCGGATCAACGCCGGCGATCTTGCCGGTGCCAACCGAAAATCCGACGCGCGCGATATTCGCGCAAATCGTGGAATAGAAGCGGGAGTATTTCTTGACATGCGCCAGGCGATTGATGCCGTCGCGCATCACGAGCCCCATGGTGCCGGCGTAGTAGTAGGGCCAGATCGACTCGGCCCCGAATTCGCGTTCGGCCGCATCGAAGCGCGCGACGATCTCGTCTAACGCCTCGTCCCAGGAAATCCGGTCAAACTGGCCCGAGCCCTTCGGCCCGGTTCGCCGCATCGGGTGGAGGAGCCGCTCGGGATGATGGATACGCTCGGCATAACGCGCAACCTTGGCGCAGACGACACCTGCTGTATAGGTCTGCAACTTTGAGCCGCGGACCCGTCCAATCGAGCGGCCCTCGATCACCTCGATGTCGAGCGCACAGGCCGATGGACAATCGTGCGGACAGGTTGAATGGCGAATGTCGATCTTGGCGCGCTCGTTCATTCCAAATAGGTAACATCAAATTCCAGCGCCGCCGAGGGGGATTGTCGGGAATTTGCGTGCGAAACAGGGCATAAGCCAGGTTCCGCCAAGCAGCGACATCAATCGCTGGGGAGCGTGCGGATTCGACTCGCCGGGAGAGCAAGTCGTGTCGGTCGGGGAGCGTCCGGTATGATGTCTGGGCCGACGAAGTCTGGGCCGACAGGCTCGGCCTGCACCGTGTCCGAAACCCAATTCATAGCCGACGGATGACTAACCACCATGCCGATCAGGGCGATGACGATGAGCAACGGCAAAGCAATGAGCTTGATGCTCCAGCTTTGATAGATGTTCTGGTCGTCGTCAGGGGGCTGGTCGAATGAGTCGTGCATGGATCTCTCCACATTGCGGTCCCTGACGTGGGGTTACCGCAACGCGCGCCACCACCCTGTGAGCAGCTTCACAGGCCCGACGAACTCACCGCGTTGTGAAAGATGTCACGGAACGTGCTATTCGCTGCCGTTTTCCGATCCAGAATCGACCAGGGTCTGTAGTTCTTCCGGCTTCAGCACCACGATCGCACCATGCTCGAGCCGCACCCAGCCACGCGTGGCCCAAACCCGGAGCTGCTTATTGATGCTTTCACGGGTCATGCCGACCATCTCGCTGATCTCTTGCTGGGTGATGGCAATGACACGACCTTGCGGCTCAGGCTTGTGCTTTTCGGTAAGGCGAAGCAAAGCACTGGCGACCCGACCTGGAAGGTCTTGCAGGATGACCTGTTCGACTTGATCACTGGTCCAGCGCAGCCGTATGCACAGGAGCTCGATGAACTTCATCGCAAGCGCCGGCTGGCTTCGGACGAAGGGAATGAATTCGCGCTTATCGATGATGAAAAGTTCGCAATTGCTGTTCGCGGTAGCGTCAGCTGTCCGCAACCCTGAATCGAGCACCGCGATCTCGCCGAAGATCTCTCCGGCCTCGATCAGGTTCAGGATCGCGTTGCGACCATCGGGCGATGAGATGCTGATTTTGACGGTGCCCGATATGACAGCAAACAGGCTTGTGCCCGGATCTCCCTTCGAGAAGATCGCAGCTCCGCGCTTCAGCGTCGTGTGCTTGGCGTAACGACAAAGCTGCTCGAACGCCTCGGGTTCGAGATCGACAAAGTATGGATGCTTGCGGAGAACCGACAATTTGCTGGTCGAAAATCCGCGAGTCTCGCCCGTTTTATCCTGGGGCACGCTCGTTACAACTCCGAAAGCAAAAATTGCCTGGGATGTAGTTCTTCCGTAGTCAACCAAAACCGGCTTTTCAACTGGAAAGCGGTTTCCTACGTTGATGTGAGTGTAACGCTCCGATCCTGACGTGGGAAGCCAGCCGTCCGGAGCCCCTCTCCTGTCTCGCCCAAGTAGCCCTCGCCTGCATCTGCCACCTGGACGGCACGTGCGACACATCCGACAACTCTACGGCAAACTTAAGTAATTTCAGCTTCACGCTCGAAAAGTGACTGCGCCAATTTGCTGGAGCGCTGCCGCGCACCCCTGGCCTTGTCACCCGGGGCGATCCGGGTCTATTTGCCGCCCTCGTCCGCGAGAAAGCGACCGAACGACCCGCGCGCAAACAGCAGGGGCTCCTGCCGGTTGTAGGAATAGGCCTCAACCGCACCCAAGAATATGACGTGATCGCCGCCATAGTAGCGATTGACGGCACGACATTGAAAGTTGGCGCCGCAGTCGGCGATGACGGGTGCGTTTCCCAGTCCAGGCGTCCAGCTCACCCCGGCGAATTTATCGTTTGAGGATTTTGCAAATTGCGACGCCAATGCCTGCTGGGACGCGCCGAGCACATTGACAGTGAAGTGGCTCGCATTCTGGAAGATGGGCAGGCCCTGCGAGAACAGGCCAAGGCTCCACAACACCAACGGCGGATTCAGCGATACCGACGCAAAGGAGTTGCAGGTGACGCCATATGGCCTGCCGTCCGCGGCCATTGCCGTCACGATTGTGACACCGGTCGCAAATGCGCCCAGCGCATTCCGAAAATCCCGTGGATCGATCGGCGAGTTTCCGCTGGCAAATTCATTGGCCGGGTCGGCCGGATGCTTGGGTACATCAGACATCCGGTGAACCTCAGAGCGTCAGATTTTCGGACGGCAAGCCCAGCGCCACGCGTCCATAGTTGGTCCCCGCCGCATCGAAATTGAAGGCAAGGTGTGAATTGACCGCATGGGCGTCGCGGAACTGCCGCTGCAACGTACCTGACGTGAAAAGGCTGCGCGCCCCGCTTGCGGCGAACAACAGCGATACCGCCTCGCTGCAGAGATTGACTGAGAAAGCGCCGTCGCGCCGCAGCCTGGTCTTGGCGGCGATATCGGGGATATGGCCGCTCCGTACGTCCGCCATCGCGCCAATGCAGTTCGCTCGCATGATCAGGCGCGCCGCATCGATCTTGGCGGAAGCTTCCGCGATCTTGATCTGTGTGCTCTGCATGTCGCCAAGCTTGGCGCGATTGGAGGTCGAAACGCGATGGCGGGCGATCCCGACATAGTCGTCGAGACATGCCTGTGCATTGCCGAGGGCAACGCCTGACAAGACATATGGAAACAGCGCAAAGACCGGCAGCGCGTAGAGCGGGTTCGGATTGACCGAACTGCCAGGCGTCGGCCCACCCGCGAGATCGCTCACCGCGATCGACATCGAATTTGCGACAAAGGCTCCCTCGACCTCGACCTCATTCGAGCCGGTCCCGCGCAGGCCGGTCGCGTTCCAGATATCCTTGATCCTATAGTCCCGCCGATTGAGCAGGAATATCCGATATTCGACGCCATCGGCCTCGTCATCCGAGGAGACCACGCTGCCAAGCATATTCCATTCGCAGGATTCGACGCCCGACGAGAAAGGCCAGCATCCGGTCAACACGTAGCCGCCATCGACCTTCCGCGCCCGGCCGGCGGGGAATATGAAGGAGGACGCAATCAGAGTATTCGGTTCCTTGCTCCAGACCACATCCTGAGCCTGTGGATCGAACATCCCAAGCATCCAGTGGTGGCTCGCAAGATTGGCGAAATTCCACGCAACGGAAGCATCGCCCTGCCCCAGCGCATCGGCACAATCGATCAGCGCGACATAGTCGAGCTCCGCGCCGCCGACGCGCCTCGGCTGCAGAATCCGGAACAGGCCGGCGTTATGCAGATCGTACTCGGTCTCCGCCGGCAGGCGCCGTAATTCCTCGGTCCGTGCCGCCCGCTCGCGAAGTGCCGGAATGAGTGCCCTGGCACGCGCGACCATGGCCACATAATCTTCTGCTTGCCGCTCGATAGGCGAGCTTCCACCGGGGCTGTGGCCGTCCGTTGCCATTGGCGTTTTCCCGCTCGGCCTTTCTGATCCCAAAGTGGCCAAGACCGCTCGCAGTTTATCGCTTGAACACCACGGATCAAGACTCCTCGCAGCATCCCGACGTGAACGAGTTGCCGCCTGGAAGCAAAAATAAGCCCGGCGGCCAGGACGGCCACCGGGCTTGTTCGGAACTTCTCAACGACCTGCGTGCCTCGTCTAACCTGCTGCGGGCTCCCATTTCGCTAGCTCGCTTCCAGTATCACCCCATGGTTTTCCGCCAGTACAGGGTGCGCGGCCACGCCCAGGGAGCCTGCGGCTGATACAGCCGATAGCCGCGCGAGCGCAGCCAGTTGACGTGAAAGGCGAGCACCTGACCGACGCTCTCGTATTAGTCCAGGATGCGAATTTCAGATCCGATCCACTGCGTCACCCAGATCGTGAAGGCATCGGCGGTCGCGCCGGAGCCGCCGATATCGATGAAAGCGCGCAGGGCCAGCAGCGGATCGGCGGAGACCTTTCCGATGCGTCCCTCTTTCCGCGCCTGCGTCAGCATCTCGGCGAAATAGGCGCCTTCGAACGCTCGCACCCAGATGTGATCATAGCGATCGGGATAGAGCGACAGGTCGGTCCGCCGCTCTTCCTAAAACCAGGGATTGTTGCGCCAGTTCGCGTGCACGACGATTGCGCCCGGCGGCTTTCGTGCGCGCAGGAAATCGTCAATCGCGTCGGTCTTACGCCGCGGATTCCAACTCGCCCACAATTCCGAGCCTTCGGCACGAATAGTCGGACGCAACAGCGCGAGACTGCGTGCGCTCAGTGACTGCGCCTCGTCGACCCAGGCGATACGAAAGCCTTCAAGGGACTTGATCGAGTCCGCCGTATGATCCTGCATTCCGCGAAAGATGATGATACCGTCGCCTGGTGTTTCGATCTTGTCGGCAAACAGCTTGAAGCCGCTGCCGATGCCGAGAGCGGCGATCTTGCTTTCGATCAGGCGTTTTGAGGATTGCGCCAGCGTCCGCTGCGCCTCGCGGATGCAACCGCGAGCGTGCCACGCTCAGCCTGGCAGGTTTCGACCAGAAGCTCTCCAAAGAAATGGGATTTTCCCGAGCCCCTGCCCCCGAATGCTGCCTTGTATCGGCCGGGTTGCAGCAGCGGTTCAAATGCTTTCGCGGTCGGAAAATTTTCAGGATGGACAATGACGCGCTCTATTCGGTGGACGAGTTCTAGCTGGCCATCGCCGTTCTCGATCGCCTGCGGGGCCTTGCCCCAGCCACGGTCGAGAACGGCATTGGCGGCGGACACGCGCGCAGCCGGCGTTGCATCTTTGCTGCGCATGATGCCCACCAGGACGTTCAACGCTGTTCTGGTGTGACTGCGGGCGAGCGAACGAATTTCGGTAAGAGTTTTTGCCACTTAAGCCTCATGCAGATCAGGAAGGTCGTATGGCTTCGCTTGCGCGCGACGGCGTATTGAATTTGCGGCAGATCGCTCCGGAGACAGCGATCATTTCGGCGCGAACCTTATCCCCTGGATCGTCGGGGGCCGCTTGCGGCCATGGCACATCTGCGCCAAGCCGCGAGGCCGGCGCGTTCGCGCGCGCCGGCTGATTGACGGTGAAAGTGGTTCGGACGACGGCGCGCTTGCGACGCGCGGCGTCGGGGCATGGAGATGTGGCGTCGTGACGCGCCGCCGTCGTCCGATTCGAAAAACGGAAAAGAAAAAGCCCGCCGCGGATTTCTCCGCGCGGGCTTCACAATGTTTGCGATGATGTCCTTATGCCCCTGATTTGCCCGACGTGTCAACGTCCGAGTTGACTTGGCGCAGAGCCAGCGATCCGGCGGCGCATCATCGGTGGTCGCACGCTGGGACAGCAAAATGCCCGCAGCGGTTACTTCCGCTGCGGGCATTGATGAATTCCGCGACGATGTCCTTATGCTCCTGATTTGCCCGACGCGTCAAACGCTTTCTAAGAAACGACTTCGACGTTCGGGACCAGTTCGTCAGCGTGCGCTGAACCGCGCAGATCCCGTGTGAGCGAAGCAAACGAAAACCAGTCTCGAGTGTCATTCCGGCGCCGTGGAGTTAGCCGGATGCGCGGGCTTCGGTCCGGGCGGAGCAGGTTCGATCGGCGATTTTGGCTCCGTCGGCATGACCGTGGCGCCTGCCGCTCGCGCGGCTTCCCCGGTTGTGGAGTAATTGGCTGTCGCGGCCGGCTGTACCTTCGGCTTGCTCCACGGACCATGATCGACCACCAATATGCCGAGCGCGCCGGCTGCCGCCACCGCCAGTGCTACCAAGAGGGGCGCCCCGCCGTGCCGGTTCGAGCGATTTCCTATCAAAGGACTCTTCTCCATCGAATGCGTCTGGCCTAGTGAACAAATCCTCCGGAGCTCCGAGGTTCCGCGCCCGCCAGACCGAACGGACTGTCCGCAGGTGGAACAAATTCGCCGTTGACGCATTTGATAGGTTGCCGCTGAGGGTGACCTTCAGCGCGGCGTGCGCTGCCTGACCAGATCTCATGAGGTTCGAGCCGTGAACTTCGAAACACCCGAATCCCCGCTGCAGCCTAGCCTCGGCGAACGCGCGATCGACACCGCAACCGACGTATCGCGCACGATCACGGAGGTTTCCGATGGGCTTCGGGGTGCAATCGACCGGCTCAGCGACGCGATCAAGACGTCGCGTCAACCCGGCGGCACGCTGTCCACGATCAGCGCAATCACCCGCGAAGCGCCGCTAACGAGCCTGTTCGTCGCATTCCTGTTCGGCGTCGCGGTAGCGCGGCGGCGTTGAGCGCAGCGGCCAGGCACGGCTGTCCGACACCTCCCTCGATAAACATTTTCTGGCGGCATCGAACCTGCCCGGATTCCAATGGTGGCGAGAGTGTGGCACAGTGATTCGGTGGGTTGTTCGCCCACAAGTCAGTGGCGTTGCGTCTCTTGGGGGAGAGGGGATCCAATGCTGCGCACATTCCGGCCGACGCCGACCTGCACGCGATTCAAGACCGGCATCGAAATGCCATGCATGAAGTGCGGCGCACAGATGCGCCTCGCCTCGATCGAGCCGCGAGATCAGGTTTACGACGTGCTGACCTATCGCTGCACGCCGTGCGATTCCGGCGAGAGCTTCCTGCAGGCCCGCTAAAGCTTGCATCAGCCGCTCAGCACCGCCATGCCGGCCTGAGTCAAAACGGGACTCTCGTCCTGCAGCTCGACCAGACCGAGCTCGCTCAGGACGCGGAGGTCCTCGTCGCTGACAGGGGATATCTTCACGCGGCGAGCCTGGATGTCCCGCAACGCCCAGCGGAGCGCAATGGCTCGTTCGAGAGAAAAATCTGCGAACGGGTTATCCGCCATTCGCGTCGACCATTCCGGCATTCTCGTTTCCCGCTTCTCGGATGCGGCGGCGATGGTTGCGATAACGCGACAGGCACCTTCGCGTTCCCTCGCCCGCTTCCGGAAGTAGGAAATCACTGCCGCTGGAGCGTTTTCGAGCGAAGTGGACACCGGTTCGCGCGAAGAAAACGCGTCAAAACAAGAATCTAGAGCTTCGGTTCTGATTCCATCAGAACCGAAAATGCTCTAATAGCGATACGGCTCGATGTCTAACAGCGGAAACGCGCTGAACACGCCCGGCGGGTTGGTCGCCGTCGCCGGATGCAGGTAGGACTTGTCGAGTTCGGCGAAACTGGTCACGCCGAGCAGACCGAGGCAGCGGATCACCTCGTCTTCCAGCAATTCCAGCATGCGGGCGACGCCCCTCTCGCCATCGGCGGCCAGCGCCCAGCATTGCAGGCGACCGATGCCGACGAGATCGGCGCCCGAGGCGATCGCCTTCACGATGTCGGTGCCGCGGCAGAACGAGCCGTCCACCATGATCTTGGCGCGGCCCCTCACCGCCTCGACGATTTCCGGCAGGACGTGCATCGCACCGCGGCCGTGATCGAGCTGACGGCCTCCATGGTTGGAAACGTAGATCCAGTCGACGCCGTGATCGAGCGCGATGACCGCGTCCTCCGCGGTCGCGATCCCCTTGATGACCAGCGGTATCTTGAACTTGTCCTTGATCAACTTCACCGTCCGCCATTCCAGCCCTTTCTGGAAGTCGCCGCCGGTGGCGCGAATACGGCTTTCCCGCACGTACCGCTTGGCAATGTCGCGCTCGCGACGGCTGTAATGGGCGGTGTCGACGGTCAGGCAGAATGCGGAATAGCCGTTGGCAACACTGCGGCTGACGACGTCCTCGACAAAGGCATCATCCCCGCGGACATAGAGCTGGAAAATGCGCAGCGCATCGGGTGCGGCCTTCGCGGTATTCTCAAGCCCTGGCTCGGACACCGAGCTCAGCATGTGCGCCGCGCCGAATGCGCCCGCGCCGCAGGCGACCGCCGCTCCCGCCGCAGGATCGAAGATCTCAAGCGCGCCGACCGGTGCAAGCATGACCGGCAGTCGCAATTTGCGTCCGAACACCTCCGTCGAGGCATCGACGTGAACGACGTTGCGCAGCACACGCGGCCGGAACGCGATCTCATCCAGCGCCACCCGGTTGCGCCGCAGCGTGGTCTCGGTCTCGGAAGCGCCGACGATGTAATCCCAGGCGTTCTGGTTCAGCCTGGCGCGAGCCTTACGGACAAATTCGTGCAGGTTCTGGTATTCTTCGCCGCTGGCCCCGAGTTCGACATTGCGTGTCGGCCGCATGGAGGTCCCGTCATTCATGGTGGTTTCTCTCCCGTTTTGACCGGCACATTAGCCGCAGATAAGCGGCAAAAGCTACCGCCTTGAAGGGCTAAATCCCGGATGCAAATGAAGGGCAGCTATTCGCTTGCGATCACCCGTCTGCCGACAGCGGAGAACTCCAGCGCTCAACCGCCCGAAAAGCGGTTTCTGTATTCGGTCGGCGATACGCCGAGATGCCTGAGGAAGGCGCGCCGCATCCGCTCGTCGTCACCAAAGCCGGCACGTTTTGCGACCTCGACGACGCCGCGTATTTGCCGGCTCTCCAGCAGCAGCCGAGCGGTTTCGACGCGGAGGGCCTCGACGCCGTTTGCCGGCGTCATGCCGGTGCGGCTGGCATAGGTGCGGGCGAAGGTGCGCGGTGTCATGCCGGCTTTCGCGGCCAATGTTTCCACCCGGAGATCGCTGGCGATGTTTTCGATGATCCAGGCATGGAGCGCGCTGAAGCGACCTTCGACATCGGAAGCCTGTGCTGCGAGAACGGTCGAGAACTGGCTCTGACCGCCCGGCCGTTTCAGGAACACCACCAGCCGTCGGGCAACATCGAGCGCAATCCTATGGCCGAAATCCTCTTCGATCATGGCGAGCGCGAGGTCGATGCCGGCGCTGACGCCGGCCGATGACCAGACATGCCCATCCTTGACGAAGATCGCATTGGGCTCGACGCGGACATTTGGAAAGCTGTCCTGCAGCCGCGGGCAATAGCGCCAGTGCGTCGCAGCGCGCTTGCCGTCCAGTACACCGGTCCAGGCGAGCGCGAAAGCCCCGAGGCAGACCGAGGCGATCCGGCGTACCTGCGGCAGCGCCTGCGAAATCCATTTCATCAAGCGCGCGTCATTGCGGATCTCCCAGATGCCGGGGCCACCCGGGATCACCAACGTGTCGATCTGGTGCGGTCGCACGCTGCTGATCGGAGCCGTGCCGATCATCATCCCCACATCCGTCGAAACCAATCCGCCCGAGGTGGACAGATAGGAAAGCGAATATCCGGGGCCCGGCAATTCGATTGCCTCCAATTCGGCGAACACCTGCGCCGGCCCGGAGATGTCGAGCAGTGTCACGCCGGGAAAAGCGACAATCGCAATCCGCCGCATCGCGGCCTGCGGGCGCGGAGGGAGCCGTCGGGATTTGGCAGATTTCGAGGGCATATTGTCCTTTAAGCCATTCGAGCCTCGCCTGTATAGCTCTCTATGGACAGTGGAGTTCTGCCATGGTGCGAAAGCTCGGCAGCCAATACCAGGCCATCAACTCGCCCTGGGCCGGTTATGCCGTCTACAGTTTTCCGGATGCATCCTGCATCGGAGCTTCCGACCGCCAGCCGCTGATGGACGCCATGAATGGCATCATCGCCGTAAACTGGAAGGCGACGGAGCCGCACTGGACCGCAAGCTCTCCCCCGTTCGACCGCAAGTATAGCCTCATCCTTGTGTTTGACAGCTTGGGACTGGCGGCCTTTTCCGTCTATCGCGTGCTGCAGATGTCATGCGGACCTGCGGTCTATCGCAGCGGCACCGAGGTGCTTCCGGCTCACCAGGGACACGGTCTGTACGGCTTCTTCACTCAGGAAGTGCTGAAGCGTGCAAGCTCAGCAGCAAAGGGAATTGGCGGCCTGTTCTACGGATGGCGGACACGCAATCCAATCGTCTGGGCGGCCAATGCCAAGATCTGCGAGAAAGTGACACCTTCGCTGCTCGACGACATCAGGGATTCCGCCCTGCAGGCGGCCTGCGTCGAGATGTGCGCAACCCTCTATCCTGGCAAACCGCTCGAGGTGCCGGAAATGATCATGCGCGGCGCCTATGGCCACATTAAGCACCACCGGCAAGCTTACCGCGGCACCGCATCACTGGTCGATGCGGCGATGTCCCGCATGATTCCGGATTCGGCGGATGCACTATTCTCGGTTGGATTTGCGAGGGTGTGATGTCGATGCTGGGTCAGCAAACCGCATGCGCCTCGACGGCCTCGCGGCTCGGGGACCGGGCCTATTGGGCCTGGGCGACGGTCGCTGTCGCCTACGCCATCGCCTTCCTGCAGCGCGTCTCGCCGCAATCGGTCAATCTGAGCCTGATGCACGACTTCGGCACCGACGCCGCGGGCGTCGCGATGCTCGCCTCCGGCTACTTCTGGGGCTACACGCTGATGCAGATTCCGGCCGGCCTTCTGGTCGACCGTTACGGTGTCAAGCGCGTGGTGCTGGCCAGCATGGCCGCTTCGTCGCTGGGCAGCGCAGCCTTTGCGCTGGCGCCGAACCTGCTTGATGTCTTCGCAGCGCGCCTGATCGTCGCCTGCGGCGATGCGCTGGTGTTCACCGCGCTCTTGAAGCTGGTCGCGCAGAACTTCTCCGATGAGCGGTTCGGCATCATGTCGGGCATCTCACAGGTGTCGGGATATGTCGGAGGCGTGATCGCGACGACGCCGCTTGCGGCCGCCGTAACGGGCTTCGGGTGGCGCGCCTGCTTTCTGTTCATAGCTGCTGTCGGCCTCGCCAATCTCGTCGCCGCCAAGTTCGCATTAAAACCAAATCCGGTGTCATCCGGCAACAAGACGCTGAAGAGCGTCATCGGCGCCGCACGGCAATCGTTGTCGTATGTCGCCAATTGGGGATGCGCCATGACCTTTGCGTCCCACTTCGCAGTGGTGACGACGCTGTCGGGAGTATGGGGCATTCCGATGGTGGCGCACTTTTTCAACATCTCGCCGACCGCCGCCGGAACGCCGCTGCTTGCCTTCATGATCGGCAACGCCATCGGCTCCATCTTCCTCGGTCACGCAGCCGACCGCGTGGCGGCACTCGACGCAGCACTGATCCGCATTTGCGTGCTCCGCATGATCCTCGTCGCGATGCTGCTGCCGCCGATCGCCAAGGCATTCGGCCTTGTTTATGTCACCGTGGTGTTCACCACGCTCGGCCTGGTCGCCGGCGGAACGGTCCCGCTTGTGCTCAAATGCACCAAGCGGCTCTACACGGCCGACCTCATCGGCGTCGGCGCATCCGTGAACACGACCGCGGCCGGGATCTTTGCCGGCATCGCGCAACCGATCATCGGGTTCGCCATGCTTGTCGCGAGCCAGTTCGCCGTAGCCGATACCGCACATGGCGCAGGTGCGATCGGAGATGCCGGCTACGGCATCTTGATCGCAATTCTGCTGCTCATGTCGCTGCCCGGGATTGCCGGACCGCTTTTGATGAGAGGCAAGCTGATAGTTCAGTAGTGGCGTTAACCTTGTAGGGGGCGGTATGGAGCGTTTGTTCTTGAGAAGAGAAGAAGTCGCGTCAAAATTTGCGGTGAGCAGTTGGCAAAGCGTGATGTTCGCCGAGTTCGAAGCGCAGATGAGCAGCGAAGCGAGACCGTTCCCCTGCGTGTTCGGCGTAGCCGGTTATCGCCAGGACCAGCTCCGCTACCTGTTCCTCGATCCGTACGACGTCGAAGTGCTCGGAGAACAGCTCGCGCATTATGTCTCGCAGGCCCGCTCGTTCGGCCCCAATACTTCGCTGATCATGTTTACGCGGCCGCGCCCGGTACAAACGCTTGACGCCTATTATCGCAAGATGTGGTCCACGCTCGACCAGCTTGCGCGGCTGGACAAATCTCCCTGGCCAGCCAATATCCCCGAACAGTTGGACGACCCGATGTGGGAATTCTCCTTCGCCGGCGAACCGATCTTCGTGGTGTGCACCACGCCTGCACATGTGATGCGCCAGAGCCGTCGCTCCAGCGCGTTCATGCTGACCTTCCAGCCGCGGTGGGTGTTCGAAAAGATCCTCGGAACGGAAAAGGCGGCCAATGCGGCATTCGCGGAAGTGCGCAAACGGCTCATTCCCTACGACAGCACCAGTCCCTCGCCGCTGCTCGGACGCTACGGCGCGACCAACGGGCGCGAGTACCAGCAATATTTCCTGCAGGACGACAACCATTCCGTAGTGGGCTGCCCCTTCGCCAAGCTCGCGCAGAACAAGTCGGCTCACACCAGCAACACGGAGCAAGCGGCATGACCAGGATTGTGACAGCTCAGAAGACCGAATTCGCGATCGATCCGGCGATCCTCAACCTGCTTCCGGAACAAGGCTCGATCGAACTGCAGCATGACGTTGCGGGCAAGGTCCATAGCTTCCACACCCATCCGGTCGACGAGATCCTGATGATCATCAGCGGCAGACTGAATTTCACCTGGGATGGCGGTCAGCGCATCGTCAGCGCCGGCGATACCATCTTCCTCCCGGCCGGCACGGTCCACCAATCGGAAGCGCTCGAAGGCGGTGCGGTCTATGCAATCGCGACCCAGCCACCCGCCAATATGGCGCGGAACTGATCGTTTCGCTCGACGGAGCTCCGAGCTATCTACTGCAGCTCCACAACACAACTGGATTGTTAATCCACTTATTAAGAGAGGAAGAATTTATGGCATATCCGGGCAAACGCGATGGCTTGGCGAAGAAGGTTGAAACCGCAGCCCAGGAGGCCGAACGCCTCGGTCTGACCACGGCCACCTTGATACTGCGGATGGCGCGGCTCGAGATCGACCGGGCCGAGCACAAGGAAGCGGACGAGAGGCCAAACAACAAACTCCGCAGCAAGCCGAACTGAAGCTGTAGCTTGGCTGGCTCGAAAAGCGAGATCGGCCCAAGGCTACAGCGTTTTCGAGCGAAGTGGATGCCGGTTCGCGTGAAGAAAACGCGTCAAAACAAGAATCTAGAGCTCCGGTTCTGATTCAGTCAGAACCGAATATGCTCTAGAGATCGCCGGCGGAGCGTGCCCAGGCCGATCCGCCAGACGATGGTCCGCTTAGTCCGTCTTCCCGAACGCTCCAGCTTTCTTCAGCGCCGCGATACGGCCGTCGTCATAGCCGAGCGTGGTGCGCAGCACGTCGCTGGTGTGCTGGCCAAGCAGCGGCGCGGCAACCGGGTCGACGGTCGGCGTAACGCTCATCCCGATCGGCGTCTCGATATTGGGAACGAATCCAGCAGTCGGGTGCGGAATCCTGCTGAGGCGATCACGGTCGCGCACTTCCGGCGCATTGAATCCCTGCTCGACCGTGCGCAGATAGCCGACCGGAATATTGGCCTTCTTCATCTTCGCCATCCAGTTTTCGAGCCGGTCGGTGGCAAAGATGCCGGCAATGATCGCGCGCAGCTTCTCTCTGTTTGCGGTCCGGTTCTTGCGGTGCGCGAAATCGGGATGGGTGATGAGATCCGGCCGGTCGAACACTTCGGTGACGAGGCGCCGGTACAGCCGGTCGTTGGCGCAGGCCATGTAGAGCGGACCGTCGGCGGCCTGGTAGAGACCGACCGTTGGCGAACCGTTTGGCGAATTGCCGAAGCGACCAGGATTCTGGCCGCTGATCAGATAGGCCATGCCGTAAAATCCGGTCATCGCTACCGCCATATCGATCAGCGCGACCTCGACATGCTGGCCACGCCCGAGCCGGTCGCGTGCCAGCAATGCAAGCAGGATCGCATTGCAGGCCGACATGCCGGTTGCCATGTCGACGATCGGCGGACCTGTCCGTACGGGCTCGCCATCGGGAAAACCGTTCAGCGACATGAAGCCGCTTTCGGCCTGCGTGATCGGATCGAACCCCGGTCGCAGGGCAAACTCGCCCTTGCGGCCATAGGCCGAGATCGAGCAATAGATCAGTCGCGGATTGCTCGGCGCCACCGAAGCATAGTCGAGGCCGAACTTCTTCATCACGCCGCCGGAGAAATTCTCCACCACGACATCAGCCTTGGCGATGAGCTCGCGCACCACCTCGAGCGCTGCGGGATTGGTGAAGTCGAGCGCAATACCGCGCTTGTTGCGGTTGAGGCTGAGATAGGCCGCGCTCTCGCCGCCGATTTCCGCATGCTCATAGGCGCGCGTGTCGTCGCCACCGTCTGGATTTTCGATCTTGATGACCTCCGCGCCGAAGTCGGCAAGCGTCTGCGTACAGGCGGGACCGGCAACCACGCGGGTGAAATCGATAACCAGCAGACCATCGAGGGCGGTCGGTTCGCCCTTTGCGCGCGGCGCGCGCTCGGGCAATTGTGGTCCAGCGGTCATGGCTCAGCGCTTCCTCTTATTGTCAGTTATTGGGCAAACGCCCACCGTTGCCGGCAAAGGCGACGCCACCACTTTCTAGCGGAAGCACCAAGGTCAGGCCAAACCTGGATTTTGCAGAGCGGGATATCAGGCTGACATGGCTACCAGTTCAGACCGGCGATATTCCGCGGCAAGAAAGAGCATCAGGCCCGACCGAGCCTCACTGCTGCTTTTCCCAGAACTGCAACAGTCCCTGCGAAGCCGAGCCGCCGATCACGCAGGGGATGCCGATCGCGACCTGCCCGAGCGCCGCAGCCGAGACGCACCCAAGCGAAAGCGCACCGACGCCAACCTGGCCCCAGAAGTCCAGATTGCGCCGGCTATCGGAGCCTTTGGCCTTGAGTTCGTCGACCGCAGCAAGGGCATCCTTGCGCAGCGCCGCGATCTCCACCGTATCGGCCGCATCGACGACCTCCGCGAGCGGCGCCTTGATCGGCGGTTTCTGCCGCGCCAGTTCGTTACGCAGGAATTCACGCAGGCTGGCGTCGCGGATCGCATAGCTTGCCAGCGTATAGCGCGCCATGCTGCCGACCGTGAGCTTGTCAACGGTATCACGGCTCCTGCTCCACGGCAGCATTTCGATGATGCGCTGGATCGGAACATGGGAGCCGGTCGCAAAATAATATCCCCATAGCGTGTCAAGGAGATCCTGGTTGGAGGCAAAGGTCAGCTTTGTGTTCAGCTTCCTCTCCTCCTTGGAGAACGGATTGCGCGTAAACGCGACGCGCAGCTTGTCCATCATCCCGGGAGTCGCCTCCTCGAGTGGAATATTGTTGAGTGTCGGCAGCCTGCCCGAAAGGTAGCTGTCAATCATCACGCGGCGCCCTGGCATTCGCGCCGCGACCCTGCGCAGGATATTCCGCCAGTCAACCAGCCCGGAATAGGCGATTGCGCGCACGATCACCCATTCATCTTCCGGCGCGACGGGGAAGAAACTCGCAACCAGTTGCTCGGCCTTTTCCGGATTGGAGCCGATCGCACCGGCGATAAAGCCGAGATAGATGCCGGCATTTTCCGGCTCCTTGAAGCTTTGCGAATGGAAGAGAATGCGCACCGCGGCCGGCACATGGGCGTAGTCCGGCTTGGCGCGATAATTATAGATCCACTGCTGGACCACGGCGAGCGAGGCGCGCGGGTCGATGTCCGGCGTCTTCTCCGCATGCGCCGATTGCATCAGCAGCAGGGAGCTTACGACGAGAGCTGCGTAACGCATCCGGCACTCCTGGCGAGCGTTGATGTATCACCGCACCAACATCTCGGACTTTGTGCTGCAAAGCATGATGCGGCCATTACGACAATTCTGAGAACGGCCAGGTTAAATATGCGCGCTCAAATTATGGCGGGCGGCCAATTCCAGCCTGCAACTCACCCCAGATGCGACATCGTTTTGCCCGGCACCGGCAATTCGATATCGCCGGTCAATGGGAGACCGCAAGGGACGTGAAGCTCGAGCGCATCACGCTGTATCGGCAACCATCGAGGCTGCGCCTGATCGGCTCGGTGCTTGGCGCCGCCGCAGCCCTGTTGAACGCGGCCGCACCGCTTGCCGCCGAGGGCGTGCCGGCGCCAACAGCGACAATTATCATCGAAGGCAATCGCCGGGTCGAGGCCGATACCGTACGCTCCTACTTTCATCCAGGGCCGGACGGCCGGCTCGATGAAGCCGCGCGCGATGAAGCCTTGAAGGCGCTGGTCGCAACGGGCCTGTTCGAGAAAGTCTCGATCGAGCGTACCGGCGATGGTCTGACGGTGCGTGTAGCGGAAGCGCCAATCCTCGACCGTGTCGCCTTCGAGGGTAACAGGAAGATAAAGGATGCCGATCTCGCCGCCGCGATCGCGTCCAAGCCGCACGGCAGCCTGCAGCGCGCAACGGTACAGTCGGACGTCGGCCGTATCATCGAAGCTTACCGCCATGTCGGTCGCGACGACGTCCGCGTCGCGCCCGAGATCATCGACCGCGGCAACGGCCGCGTCGATCTCGTTTATGTGATCACGGAGGGTGCGAAAACGCCCGTACGCCAGATCAAGTTTGTCGGCAATCGGACATTCGGCGCACGCCAGCTCAACGCCGTGATCAAGACGTCGGCCACCAACATGCTCAGTTTTCTGACCGGCGGCGACGTCTACGATCCGGACCGCGTCGCGCAGGATCAGGAGCAGTTGCGTCTCTATTATCGCAGCAAGGGCTATGCGGATGCCGCCGTTCGCTCGGCAACGGCCGAATACGATCCAGCGGCCAAGGGATTTGCAGTCACTTTTGTGATCGATGAAGGCCCACTCTATCACTTCGGCGATGTCAGCATGGCCTGCAACATTCCCGGGCTCGATCCGCAAAAACTGCGCGGGGTCGCGCTCGCTCGCGCCGGCGCGGTGTTTGACGGCAACGCGCTGGACGAGAGCACCGAACTCCTTGCCGTCGAGATGGCCAAGCTCGGTTATCCCTTTGCGCGGGCGGTGACGCGCATCGCACGCGATGCCGCCGCACAGCGGATCGATGTCACGTTCGTGATCGACCAGGGGCCGCGCACCTATGTCGAGCGCATCGAGATCCACGGCAACACCCACACGCGCGACTATGTGATCCGACGCGAGTTCGACATCGCCGAGGACGATCCCTACAACAAGACGCTGATCGATCGCGCGGAGCGGCGATTGAAGAACTTGAACTACTTCAAGACCGTCAAGATCACCAATCGGCCCGGCTCAACGCCTGACCGCGTCGTGCTCGATGTCGAGACCGTGGAGCAGGCAACCGGCGAGTTCAACATCTCCGGCGGCTACTCGAGTACTGACGGCGCGCTGGTCGAGGTCAAGGTGGGCGAGCGCAATTTCTATGGGACCGGAAAGAACGTTCAGGCCTCTGCGAGCTATGGCCAATACGCCCGCGGCATCGACCTCGCGGCATCAGAGCCCTATTTCCTCGGCACCAAGGTGTCGGCGGGAATCGAACTGTTCGGCCGGCAGAGCGAGGTGAGCAGCTATCAGTCCTATGACAGCACGACCTATGGCTCGACCCTGCAATTGGGCACGCCGATCACCGAGCAGATCGGCGTGCAATGGCGTTACTCGATCTACAACCAGGACATCTCGCTCGGCCCGACCAGCTCCGGCTTGCCCCCTTCCCGCGCAGTCCAGCAGGCCGCCGCTAATGGGCCAGCCTGGGTCTCCGCCGTTGGTTCGACCTCGACCTACAGCACGCTCGACAACAACAAGAGCCCTACGAGCGGATTGAGGTCGCAACTGAGCCAGGATCTGGCCGGCCTCGGCGGTGACGTGAAGTTCCTGCGGACCAGCGAAGACGCGCGCTACTATCAATCACTCGCGGGCGACCTCGTCGGCATGGTCCGCGCTCAGGGCGGCTACGTCACCGGCTGGGGCGGTCAGCAGGTGCCGCTGATGAACAGCTTTTTCGGCGGCCCGACCATGGTCCGGGGCTTTGCCACCAACGGCTTCGGCCCACGTGATCTGACGCCCGGCACCACCATGGATAACGTCGGCGGCAGTGCCTATTGGGCGACGACGGCGGAACTACAGAGCGGAATTCCCGGCGTGCCGGACGAATACGGCCTCAAGGCATCGGCTTTCGTCGATGCCGGAAGTGTATTCCGTTATACCGGTCCGACCAGTGTGGGCGGCACCGCGCTGCAAGTTGGCAATAAAAACGTCGTGCGCTCCTCGGTCGGCATGGGCCTCACTTGGGCCTCCCCCTTCGGTGCCCTCACCGTTGACTATGCCTTGCCATTGACCAAAGCCGCCTATGACGTGGTGCAGCCGCTCCGCTTCAGCGCTGGAGGCTTTTGACGGGAACGGGATGCGGCGTCGCAAAGCCGTAGATTAGCGCCAGCCGGTCGAGACATTCCTTGAGGCGCCGCGCAAAGTAATCGTTCCAGCGCTGGGTTCGCAGTCCCCGCCGCTCGCCGACCTGCTCCATGGTCATGCCGAGGATCAGGACTTCGTGCACCAGTGCCGAACCGTCGGCGCCGAGTTCGCGCTCGACCCGGTTGAGCCGCGATACCGCCCTGCGCTGGGCCTCGGTGATCGGCTCGCGCTGCGTGCCGCCATCGACATATTCCCTGGTCGTGTCGACCGCGCGCGGCCCACGCTCGGCCTTCTCCCAATCACTCTGAAACGCGCGGCCACCTCGAAACTGGGTATCATCGATCTGACGGTGCGAATGCAGGCGTCCGAGCGGATCGTTGCGGACCGAGCGCAGCGCAACGACTTTGTCTCCAGGCTCGAGCGCAAGTGGATCGTCGACCTCAACGGTAGCGACTTCGGCGTTGTACGGCAAATCCTGGGCGCGGCGGTCATGTGCTCTTGCGGGATGATATGGTTTCTTGCGTTTGGCGCGCGGCATGGCTTAGCTCCTTCAGGGCAAAATTCAACCGGGACCATCTCGCCGGCGGCAAGACGGATCGCTAGCAAGATGGATGAGGTGGGAGACGCGTACGCCGCTATGCCGGCTCGCTTAGGTGCAGCGGCGCGGTGCTCTGTAGCGGCTCCGTCTCGAGCTCCGGATTGCGGCTCAAGTGGAAATGGGGCGTGCAATAGCTTGAGCCTGGCCGCCTCCGATGACCACAAAACGTGATGGGTTCGCCATCGCTGTCACCGCCATAGGGGTATCGGCAATCTCCGTATTCGAGCTCCACCAGCGAAAGGTGGCGCGGCGCGATCTCGACACAACGGAGCTCGACCTGCGGCGCCTTCTCGAACACGGGCATCGGCCAAGGGAATTCGATCGATCTTGGCTGGCGTTCCCGCGGCTCGCTCGACCTGTTCAACTGCGGCACTGGCGTCGGCCGCGGCGTCACCGGTGGCGAACCGTCCGGCGTCGACGGGCCGAGCCGCCTGGCCCGGCCGATCGCGGCGCTTCTCGTATAGTCGGTGTTGAATCTGGCGTTGATCGTCTTGGCAATCTTCGCAAAGCTCATGCCTTGGGCGAGATATTCCCGCAACGCGTCCGAATGTTCGGGCGCCCAGCCTGTCACTTCCATTGTTGATTCTTGTCCTTCCCTTCGGCGCCCGACGCCTCACCCGCCAATTTCTGATATTCCGAAATGAAAGTCAAGCTTGATTTCTGATTATCAGAATTGCTACGCTTTCTGGGGATTCGAAAGGATACGCCATGCTGGACGCCAGATTGATCGAGCGGGGCCTGCGGAAGCCAGGCAAGACCAAGGGTGGGCTCGCGCAGGCGATGGGTGTTCGCCCCGGCGCTGTTTCCGAAATCCTCTCCGGGATACGCCTGATCAAGGCGTCCGAGATTGCACCGATCATGGAATATCTCGAGCTCAACTCGGTGCCGGTCATGGGGCGTGTCGGTGCCGGCGCGTCGATCGAGCCGGAATATGAGCAGGTGCCGCCCGAGGGGCTCGGTGAAGTCGAGTTACCCTTCCCGATCGCAGAAGAAATCATCGCATTCGAAGTATCGGGCGATTCCATGCTGCCGAAATACGAGAATGGCGACATCATTGTCGTCTATCGCGAGCAGCGACATCCGCTCTCGAGCTTCTATGGGGAAGAGGCTGCCGTTCGCCTGAAGACCGGCGAGCGCTATCTGAAGACGATCGAGCGCGGAAAGTCGCCGACGGTGGTCAACCTCACGAGCTTCAACGCCAAGCCGATCAACGGGGTGAAGCTCGAATGGATCGGCGAAATTTGCGTGACCCTGCCGCGAGGCCAGATCGAGCGACTGCGCAGCAAGGCGGCCGCACGGTCCCGCAAAGCCGCCAAGACCCAGGGGCCTCGGACGCCGGAGAAATAGACGGCCCAATTTCTGATTTTCCGAAATTACACTTGACAAATTTCCGATTTTCGGAAATTATGTCGCCATCGACTCCTGTCGAGAGAGGTGGCCAATTTGGCCGACATGCAGTATTTCGTCGTGATGATCGATTACGGCCGGCGCGGCCGCGAGGCCGTCGTTGATCCCGAAATCACAAGGCGCGAGGTCATCGCGCGGGTTGTATCGGGCGAATACAGGAATATCAGCTTCATCCACGAAATCTCCGATTCGGTTGTCGAGGACGTGACGGCCGATATCCTCGCCGAGGCCACCCTCCCCGACGTCAGCGCGGCCGAAGCCGACCTGCAGGCGAGCACCTTCGACCATCGCCGCGATCTGCGCAAGCACGAGCAAGCATGATCGGCCCTTCACATGAATCGCGATGAATCACATTCCAATTTCGAAAACGTGATCGTCCGCGGCTTTAATTCGTCAGCTGCAGATCAAATATCTTCGGCCAAACGGCTATTCGGAGTAGCGGCGGGGTGCGATGGATTCGCGATTCGCTGCTCCGAATTTGTGAAGTCTTGCTCTCAATGAATCCATATGTGAAGGCTGAGATCGCGGCGCGCGACGGCGATCTACGCATATTCCTTCTGCTCGGCATCGCGACCTGGTCCCTGTTCCTGGATCATATTCCGCACAACGCCGTCAGTGCGTTGACCTTGCGGAACTTTGGATTCAGCGGGGCGACCGAGCTGTTTGTATTTGTGATCGGCTATGCCGCTGCGATCATGTACGGGAAGATCGTTGTGGAACGTGGCTTCGTCGTGGGAGCGACCCGTGTGCTCAAGCGGGTATGGCAGCTCTACGCAGCCTATGTGGTGCTGTTCGTCGTCTACGTCGACCTGATCGGATATGTCGCGGCCCAATCCGCCGCGCCCGATCTCTTCGCCGAATTCAACATCACCGACTTCATCGAGCACCCGATTCGCGTAATCGTCCGCGGGCTGCTGCTGCAGGCCAAACCGCTCAATCTGGACGTATTGCAGCTCTTCATCGTCCTCATGGCATTCCTTCCCGCCGTGCTGTTCGGCATGATGCGCTGGCCGCGCCTGACCATGCTTGGATCCATTGCGCTCTATCTGTTGGCGCGGCACTTCGACTGGAACCTGACCGCCTTTCCAGAGGGAGGCTGGTATCTCAATCCGTTCTGCTGGCAATTGCTGTTCGTGCTGGGCGCCTGGTTCGCGGTCGGCGGCGCAGGAGATGCACACCTGGTTCGCGCGATGCAGAAGCTTCCGGCCTTGCGCGTCACCGCGTTGACCTACCTGCTCGTCGCCCTGACGATCATGTCGGCCGGGAAATCACCTGCGCTGGCGGAAATGATACCCAGTTCGGTGCTCGATGCCTTTCCGCCCAACGACAAGGCGAACCTGGCTCCCTATCGGGTGCTGCACCTGCTCGCAATGGCGTTCTTTTTCACCATGCTGATACCTCGCGACTGGTACGGACTTCAATTGCAGGCGGTACAGCCCCTCATCAAATGCGGCGAGGAATGGCTGGCGGTGTTCTGCTCCGGCATCTTCCTTTCATTTGCCGGGCACCTGGTTCTGATTACAGGCCCCAAGTCGCTGGCGATGCAGGTGCTGGTCAGCGCCGCCGGCATTCTCGGCATGACCTGCGTCGCCTATTACGCGTCCTGGTCCAAGCGGCAGGACCACAAATCCGCGGTCGGCGTGCGATCCTGATGCAGCTTCATGGAGGCGTGCGGCGCTAGCGCTGCATCTGCATGATCTGGTCCATCGGCATCATGTTCTGATTGAGGTTCGCCATGATCCATAGCGAGCCGCCAATCACCAGGAAGACGATGAGCACGCCGAAGGCAAGCGCCATCACGTTGTTGGTGTTGTCGGGACCGGTCGTGAGGTGAAGGAAGAAGACCAGATGCACGCCCATCTGGGCGATCGCCAGCACGATAATGGCGACGGGAATGCTCGGCTGCCAGACCAGATCGGTGCCGGCAACGAAGAACGAGGTCGCCGTCAACAGGAGCGCAAGGCCAAGGCCGGTGACATAGCCGAGTACGCGCAGGCCAACGCCGCCCTCGCCTTCATCGCCCGGTGCCAGATCGATGCGGTGCTGTTCCGAAGCTTGATCGCTCATGGCTTGCTCCCGAGCAGATAGACCACCGAAAATACCGCGACCCAGATGATATCGAGCGCGTGCCAGAACAGCGCAAAGCACATGATGCGTCGCCCGATGTCGGCCCGAAAGCCCTTGGCGACCACCTGCGCCATCATCGTCAGCAGCCAGAGGATGCCGGCAGAGACATGCAGGCCATGGCAGCCGACCAGGCTGAAGAAGGCGGTCAGAAACGCGCTGCGCGTCGGCCCCGCACCGCGTGCGACCAAGTCCGCAAACTCGCGCCCCTCGAGGTACAGGAAGCCGAGGCCGAGAACGCAAGTCGCCGCCATGCCCACCTGGAACCAGAGCCTGTTTCGAATATCGGCCGCGATATTGGCGAGCCCGCAGGTGAAACTTGACAGCAGCAGGAGGACGGTCTCGATCGCGACTCTCCTGAGATCGAACAGTTCGGCTCCCTTCGGACCCCCTGCGGTCTGGTCAACCAGGACCGCATAGGTCGCGAAGAAGCACGAGAACATGACGATGTCGCTGAGCAGGAATATCCAGAAGCCGAAGCCTGTGACGATCCGCTTCGGTGCCGGTCCCGTGTGCGCGACCGCGGCATGCGCGATCCCGCGCAGACGGTGCGGATCGGCTTGAGCATATGCCAGCGTCGTGTCAGCCACGGCTCAGGCCCCCGCCAGGCTGGTCAGGGCGCGCCGCTCTTCGATATTGGCACGGTCGATGCGCGCCACCTCCTTCGCCGGGATGATGTATTCGTCATGGTCCCGCCATGCGAATGCGACGAAGGTGGCGAAGGCGCCGATCGCACCGGCCGCGACCATCCACCAGATGTTCCAGATCAACGCAAAGCCCATGATGGTCGCGAAGAAGGCGCACACGAAGCCGGTCGGGGAATTGCGCGGCATCTCGATATCCTTGTAGTCGAGCTCGCGCTTCTCGAGGCCCTGCTGCTTGGCATGCGCCTTCAATGACCAGTAGGCATCTTCGCCGGTCACATCAGGTGGAATCGCGAAATTGAACACCGGTGGTGGCGAAGCCGTTGCCCATTCCAGCGATCGCCCATCCCAGGGATCGCCGGTGCGGTCGCGCAGCTCTTCGCGATGCCGAATGCTGACGGTGAGCTGCATGATCTGGAAGATGATCCCGATCAGGATAATCACGGCGCCGGCCGCCGCGATCAGAAGCCACGGCCGCCATTCCGCGACGTCGTAGTGCTGCATTCGCCGCGTCATGCCGAGAAAGCCGAGCGCATAGAGCGGCATGAACGCAACGTAGAACCCGATCAGCCAGCACCAGAACGCCGCTTTGCCGAGCCCCTCATGCAGGCTGAAGCCGAACGCCTTCGGAAACCAGTAGGCATAGCCCGCGAAAGCGCCGAACAGCACGCCGCCGATGATCACATTGTGGAAATGCGCGACCAGGAACAGGCTGTTGTGAAGCAGGAAATCGGCCGGCGGCACGGCGACCAGCACGCCGGTGAGGCCACCGAGGATGAACGTCACCATGAAGCCGATCGCCCACAGCATCGGCGTGTCGAACCGCACCCGTCCACCATACATCGTGAACAGCCAGTTGTAGATCTTCACGCCGGTCGGCACCGCGATGATCATACTGGCGATCCCGAAGATCGCATTGACATAGGGACCGGCACCCATGGTGAAGAAATGGTGCAGCCACACCATGAAGGAGATGACGCAGATCGCCATGGTTGCGAGCACCATGGACCGATAGCCGAACAGCGGCTTGCCCGAAAACGTCGAGACCACCTCGGAGAAGATTCCGAACGCGGGCAGTACAAGGATGTAGACCTCGGGGTGACCCCACGCCCAGATCAGGTTCATGAACATCATCACGTTGCCGCCGGCCTCATTGGTGAAGAAATGGAAGCCGAAATAACGGTCGAGAATCAGCATCGCCAGCGTTGCTGTCAGGATCGGAAACGCCGCCACGATCAACAAACTCGAGGCGAGCGTGGTCCAGCAGAACATTGGCATCCGCAGATAGGTCATGCCCCTGGTGCGCAGCTTCAGCACCGTGGTAACGAGATTGATGCCGGCAACCAGCGTGCCGACGCCGGAGATCTGAAGCGCCCAGAGATAATAGTCGACGCCGACACCCGGCGAATAAGTGAGTCCCGACAGCGGCGGATAAGGCAGCCATCCGGTGCGCGCGAACTCGCCCACCACCAGCGAGATGTTGACCAGCAGCGCGCCTGTTGCGGTGAGCCAGAAGCCGACGGAATTCAAGGTCGGAAACGCCACGTCCCGCACGCCGAGCTGCAACGGCACCACCAGATTCATTAGCCCGATCACGAACGGCATCGCCACGAAGAAGATCATGATGGTGCCGTGCGCGGAGAATATCTGGTTGTAGTGCTCTGGCGGCAGATAGCCTTGCGACTGGAAGGCAACTGCCTGCTGCGATCGCATCATGATAGCGTCGGAGAAGCCGCGCAGCAGCATGACCATGGCGAGCAAGGTATACATCACACCGATCCGCTTGTGATCGACGCTGGTGATCCATTCGCGCCAGAGATATGGCAGGTGGCCGGCAAGGACGACCCAGGCGAGGACTCCGAGGATGACGAGTGCGACCACGCCCGAGGCGATCATCGGAATCGGCTGATCGATCGGAATGGCGGACCAGTTCAGCTTACCGAACATCTTGGCCTCCGATATGCGACTGCGCGCTTTCTGACGTCAGCTTCGGTCCCGGCCCCGGGGGGATCTCCTGGGTGACGATGGCGTTGAACAGCCGCGGATCCTCGAGCCGATAGGTCGATGTCACGGTCTCGACTGACTGCTGGGCGAGCTTTCCATAGCTCTCCGCATTCAAGACACGATTGGTCTGGGCGGTGCGTGCCACCCAATCAGGAAACTCGAGTTGCGGTACGACCTGAACGTCGAACATCATATTGGGAAAGCCATCCCCGCTGAAATGAGACGACAGGCCCTGAAGGGTACCCTGATTGTCGGCGCGCAGCTTCAACCGCGTCACCATCCCGTTCATCGTATAGATCATGCTGCCAAGCTGCGGGATGAAGAACGCGTTCATCACGCTGCCGGAGGTCAACTCAAGATCAAGGGGAGAGCCGACCGGGACCGTCAGCGTGTTGACCGTTGCGATGCCCTGGTCCGGATAGATGAAGAGCCACTTCCAATCGAGCGACACGACCTGGATGCGGACCGGCGCGCCGGTCCCATCGATGGGCCGGGCGGGATCGAGCTGATGCGATCCAATCCACGCCACCCCGCCAAGCAGGATGATCGTCAGCGTCGGGATCGACCACACCACGAGCTCGAGGCGGCCGGAATAAGCCCAATGGGGCTGATAGGTCGCCCGTGGATTGGACTCGCGAAACCAGAATGCAAAGGCACAGATTGCCGCGATCGTCGGCAGGACGATCGCCAGCATGATCCCGACCGAGTCGATCAGAATTGTCTTCTGGGCAGCGGCGATCGGACCTTGCGGATCGAAGATGTTCATCGCGAAGCCGTGACCGTGTTGTTGCTACAGCGGGGTCTTGGAACGACACTTCGGCGGACGAGATCGGCTTGGTCGGAATCAAGGCAACGGCGCCGGGGTCCCGACAGGAAGACTGATACACTGACTTTAGAGGTTCATCCCGGGATTGTCCGATCAAATTTCAACGGCCCCGCGGCGATCAGCGGGCTCGATCGTTCATTTTTGAAAAAAGGCGGCGCAGTTTGCGATCGCAGCATCTGGGCTCGTTCCGGGCATCCGCGTCACCCGCGCCCCACGAGCGTCCTCAATCTCCCGGAAATGCGCGTCTCAAGCGCCCCTCGCTTTGGCGCAGCATGGCCGGGTCCAGCTTTCCCTGTCGGGACGCGTCCAGCGCGCAGGCAAAGATGCGATAGAACTGCGCCCCGTCGAATGCAACCAGGAGCATGTCGACGCCGGCATTCAGCGCCTCGACGACGGCATCGCAGACACTGTGCTGGTAGATCGCTACCATCACCAGGTCATCCGTCATCACGATGCCCTGATAATTCCATTTGTTTCGAATGATCCCGTCGACGACGCGCTTTGAGTGCGAGGCTGCATGATCCGGATCGATCGCGGTGAGCGTCACATGGCCGACCATGAGCTGCGCTTTTGAGTTCGCCAGCACCTCCCGGAACGGACGCCAGTCGGACGCTTCCAATTCATCCACTGATGTGCTGAGCTGCGCGCTGAAGTGATGGGTATCGGCGCGGACGCGGCCCAGCCCGGGAAAATGCTTGACGGTTGCCCCGACGCCGAACGCCTCGAGGCCGTGAACATACGCCTGCGCGATCTCGCCGACGATGGCGGGATCGGCTGAGATCGGCCGACGGCCGATCAGCGTATTGAAATCAAATCGATTGCGTCCGGCCTCCGGCCGCAGGTCGAGCACCGGGGCAAAGTTGAGATTGACCCCGAGCGCCGCCAGTTCCTGCCCGTGAATACGCCCTAATTCTTCGGCCTTCGCCTTCCGTAGGTCCGGCGTCATTTCCGCCAATGTGGCCAGCGCCGGCAGCTTGGTCAGTGGCGGCGACAGATGCGAAACGATGCCACCTTCCTGGTCGGCCGCGACGATCAAGGGCGGCAGCCCTGCAGCGCGCCGCTTGTCCTGAAGGGCTGCGATCTCGGCTTTCAACGCCCCCGCCGACTTTCGCCGCAGATTGTGCTTGCTGACATAGATGCCGCCGATCAACCCCTTCTCCGCCAGCACTGTCACCGCTGAGACCGACGAATAGCCGACCATGAAGTGCGGCCCAAAGGCTGCGCACCTGCACAGTATCGACCTGCAACACCTCGCGCTTGCGCAGCTCGAACGTAAGATGCGCGCCCAGCATCAGAAGCGGCGGCAGGCACCACAACAGGACCAGCAATCTTCGCGAAAACCCTTGCCGCCAGGAGCCGCGAAGCAGCAGGACAACGACCACCACACCGCTCGTGACCACGAGCCCGATGTTTCCCGTTCCGCGCAGCACAGCGAGATAGGGCTCGTTCTTGTTGGCGGCGACAAGGGCGAGCACCAGCCCGGCGAACCAGAGCCCGATGATAACGGCACGATTTCGAAATTTCATGGTTGGCGACGCCGCGTGTGAAACAACAGACCCCGCCCCTATCAAATGCACACATGCCGCGCGAGCACTTAACCACGTCTGCACGGAAACTGCACAAAACTCCTGAAGTCGTGCAGACGACCATTTCGAGATTTGCACACCGATCATCCGCGAGACGCAGAAGGTAACGCTTGCCGGATTCAGGATCCTCGATCCGCAGGGCGTCGTGATCGCGGGTCGTCAGGAAGTCGGACAATCGCTCGCCCATATCGAGGAAATCGCCGCGGCGCTCCATGGCGAATATCGCGCCGCGCTGCGAATCCCCGTGCCGGACAAGCCCCCGCCGCCGATCTATTCCATCAGCCGCGGCGTCGGCGTGCACGTGTTTTCCGCGATGCCGGTGATCGTCAACAACCGCGTGGCCGGTGTGATCTATACGACCCGGACGCCCAGCAACATTTTCGACCATCTCTATCAGGAACGCGTCAAGTTCCTGCTTGCCGCCCTCGCCGTAATCCTAGCGACAATGGCGATCGGGCTGTTTTTCTCCCGCACCATCACCCAGCCCATGCACGAACTGATCGGCCGCGCCGCGCGCATCGGCAAAGGCGATCGCAGCGCATTCCGCCCGTTGCGGCACTACGGCACGCGCGAATTCGCACAGCTCTCGCACAGTTTCTTCGGCATGGCCGAACAGTTGGCGCGGCGTTCAGACTACATCGCGACGTTCTCGGCACATCTCACGCACGAGTTGAAGTCGCCGCTCACCTCGATCAAGGGCGCGGCGGAGCTGCTCTTGGATTCTCTGGACGACAAATCGGACGGCCTGACCCGTTCCGAGCAGAAGACCTTCGTGTCGAACATTCTCGGCGATACCGAGCGCCTCGAAGCGATGGCCCAGTGCTTGCGCGAACTGGCGCGCGCCGAAACCGTGCCGCAGAACGAGCGCACCAAACTCGCGTCCGTGATCAGTGATCTCAAGGGCCGGTTCCCGGCTTGCGTTGTCACGGCGGCCGGCAGTCTCGACCGGCCGATCGGGATGTCCGGCGAAAAGGCGCTGATCGTCCTCTCACACCTTGCCGACAACGCGGTACGGCACAACGCCAAGAATATACGGCTCGACGCCGTGGACGAGCATACGGCCGTCAGGCTGGTCGTGGTCAATGATGGTGATCCGATCTCGGAAGCCAACCGCGAACGGATCTTCGACGCCTTCTTCACCATCCGCCGCGATGCCGGCGGCACCGGGATGGGGCTTGCCATCGTGCGCGCCGTGATGACAAGTCACGGCGGCTCGATCCGACTGCTGCCGACCAGTGAAGGCGTGACCTTCGAGCTCAGGTTTCCCGCCGCTTGAACCTCACACCCGCTCGATGATGATCGCAGGCGCCATGCCGCCGGCGGCACACATCGTCACCAGACCACGCTTGAGGTCACGCCGCTCCAATTCATCCAGCACCGTGCCGATCAGGATCGAGCCGGTGGCGCCGATGGGATGACCGAGCGCGATGGCGCCGCCATTGACGTTGACCTTCTCGCGATCCAGCTTGAGATCGCGGATGAACTTCTCCGCGACCACGGCAAAGGCTTCGTTGATCTCGAACAGGTCGATATCGTCAAGCGTCAGCCCGGCCTTGGCCAGCACCTTGCGCGCCGCCGGCACTGGCGCGTTCAGCATCAGGGTCGGCGAGTCCCCCATATTGGCCATCGCGACCACGCGCGCCCGCGGCTTCAGGCCGTGCTTCCTGGCGTAGTCGGGCGAAGCCAGCAGGATCGCGGCAGAGCCATCGACCACGCCGGACGAATTTCCCGCGTGATGGACAAAATCGATATCGAGATCGGGATATTTTTCCAGGATCAGCTTGCGATAGGTCGTCCCCTTGTCGTCGAGCGCGTAGTCGGCGACCGCCGGGAAGGCAGGTTTCAGCGCCGCGAGCCCTTCGAGCGTGGTCTGCGGCCGCGGATATTCCTCCTTGTCGAGCGCGAGCGCGCCATCCTCGCGATAGACAGGAACCAGGCTCTTGTCGAAATGGCCGCCCTTGATTGCGGCCGCCGCCCGCTTCTGGCTCTCCAGCCCGAGCGCATCGACGTCCTGCCGCCTGATGCCCTCGAGCGTCGCCACGGCGTCGGCGCAAACGCCCTGGTGCGATTGCGGATGCCTTGCGCGCAGGCGGAGATTGCCGGCGTCCATCATGAATGGCCCCTCGCCGCGCCGTCCCTCCATCGACATCACCTCGGTGCCGCCGGCGATCACGAGATCCTCGGAGCCGGACATGATCGAAGCAGCTGCCATGTTGACGCTGGTAATGCCGGAACCGCAGAAGCGATCGAGCGTGACGCCGCTCGCCTTCACGTCATAACCGGCATCGAGCGCCGACATGCGGCCGAGATCGCCGCTCTGCGCGCCGCGCTGGGAACTGGTGCCCCAGATGATGTCGTCGACATCAGCGGTATCGATGCCGGTGCGATCGGCCAGCGCGCGCAGCACGGTGGCGCCGAGCTGCTGCGGATGGATGCCTGACAGCGCGCCCTTGCCCGCCTTGCCAATGCCTCGCGGCGTCCTGCATGCATCGATGATCAGCGCGTCAACCATGGTGTGTTCCTCAGACAGTATTACATCGGCGCATTTGCAGCCGATCACCCCGCAAAGTCAATTCGCTGTCGTAGGGTGGGTAAAGCGAAGCGTGCCCACCACTTGCGGTCGATGCCAGAAAGGTGGGCACGCTTCGCTTTACCCACCCCACGCTACCCCCGCCGCAGCGCTAGAATCTTCTCCGCGGCGCGCAGATGCGGCTTGTCTACCATCTTGCCATCCATCTTCACCACACCGGACGGATTTTCCGCGAACGCAGCGACGACGCGCTCCGACCACGCGATCTCCTCGTCCGTCGGCATGAAGGCAGCATTGACGACGTCGACATGCTTTGGATGGATCACCGCCTTTGCCAGGAAACCATCCTGCCGCGCCGTGATGCATTCCTCCCGGAGCGCATCCAGATTGTTGATGTCGGTCGCGATCGTATCGATGGCGACGACGCCGGCGGCAGCCGCGCTGATCAGGCAGAGATCGCGCGCCAGCCAAAACGGGCTGTGAAAACGACTACCGGTGCGGTTGCGCGAGGCCCCGAGCGAGGCGGCGAGATCTTCGGCGCCCCACATCATGCCCCATAGCCGTGGGCTCATATTCTCGAAGTCGAGCAGTTTCAGCACCGCCCGCGCCGTCTCGGTCGCAACCGGCACGATGCGTGTCGTGCCCTGGGCAATGCCGGATGCCGCCTCGAACGCGTCGAGGTAAAGCGCGAGCTTGTTGACGTCGGCGGCCCCTGCACATTTCGGCAGGACGATGCCGTCTGGCTTCCCCGGCATGACGGCTGCGAGATCGCCCAGCGTCATGTCGGTGTCGAGCGCGTTGACGCGGACATACATCTTCTGATCCGGATTGCCCGAATTCAGCATCTCGCGCGTGATGCCGCGCGCCGCCTCTTTCTGCTCCGGCGCAATGGAATCCTCGAGATCGAGGATCAGGGCATCCGCGGCCGTCTTCTTCGCGCTTTCGAATTTCCGGACGCTGTCGCCGGGAACAAACAGGAACGAACGCATCGCCTCACGCCTTCGGTTTGCAGAGCATCAGCCCGGTACGGCGGCAGCTCGCCACCACCTCGCCGCGCTGGTTGGTCATTGTGTGCTCGAATTCCACGAGCCCCTGGGTCGGCCGCGACTTGCTCGGGCGCTTCGAGACGATCTTGGTGTGCGCCCGCAGCGTATCGCCATGAAACACCGGCTTCGGAAACTTCACATCCGTCATGCCCAGATTGCCGACGGTGGTGCCGAGCGTCGTATCATAGACGCTCATGCCGATCATGATGCCGAGCGTATAAAGGCTGTTGAACAGCCGCTGGCCATATTCGGTCTTCTCGGCGAAATGGGCATCGAGATGCAACGGCTGCGGGTTCATGGTCAACAGACTGAACATCGTATTGTCCATCTCGGTCACGGTGCGGCTGAATTCATGATGGAATTCCCGCCCGACCTCGAACTCCTCGAAATATAGTCCTGCCATCAGCGTCCCCGATAGTTTGGCGTCCGCTTCTCGACGAACGCGTTCAACCCTTCCTGACAATCTTCCGTCGTCGCGACAAGCGCAAAACTCTCGGCCGCGTTCTCGATCGCGCGGCGGTAGTCCGCATCCACTGCGCGCATGAGGGCATCGCGGCCGATCTTCATCACGATGGGCGACTTGGCGGCGAGCTTTCGGGCGACCTCGCGGGCGCGATCGAGCGCGGTCCCCTTCGTCACGACTTCGCTCAAAAGGCCCATGCGAAACGCGGTTGCCGCATCGAAGGGCTCGCCGAGAAACAACGGCCCGAAGGCCTGGTGCTTTCCCACCAGCCGCGGCAAATGCACGAAGTGAAGCGCCGGTATCAGCCCGACATCGATCTCCGGATAGCCGAAGGTCGAGGCGTCGCCGGCAATGATCATGTCGCAGGATATGGCAATGGTCATGCCGCCAGCCCGCGCGGCACCATCGATCGCGGCAATCGTCGGCTTGCCCATTCGGTACTGGACATCGTTTAGGGCGAAGTAGAGCCGTTCGAGAAAGCCCTTGATCTCGATCGCCGGCTTGCCGCGCACGATGTCGAGATCGAGCCCGGCACAAAACACCTTGTGGGCACTGCCGATGATCACGGCGCGCACGGCCGCATCGTCCTTGGCCGTCTGCAATGCAGCCAGCAGCGCGTCGATCAAGGACAGGCTCAGCGCGTTGACCGGCGGGCGATCCAGCATGATCTCGGCGATACCGTCGGCAACCGAGTAGCGGACGAGTTTGTGGCTCATGATGCACCACCTCCATTTGGCCGCGACTGACGCACGGCACCGGCCGCGATCAACGCATCGATGACGGCACCGTCGACGCCAGCCTCTGTCAAAACCTCGACGCTGTCCTGTCCGATATCCGGCGCGGGACGCAGATCGTCCTCTGAACGACTTGCGATCCCCGGCGTCCGCGGCGTGTAGACCGGGCCGACGCCGGGCGTATCCTGGCAGACCGCGGCCTTGGTTGCCTCGACGTGAGCATTCCTCAGCCATTCGCCGGGATTGTGGATGCGCTCCGCGATGATATCGGCCGCATGCAGCCGCGTCAGCCACGCCTCGGCCGTTTGGGTCAGGAAGACTTCCCGTAGCTGCGGGATCAGCGTATCAGCCGAATCCGCACGCCGAGCGAAATCGGCAAAACGCGGATCAGTGGCGAGATCTTCGCGCCCGATCGCCGTGCAGAGCCGCCTGTACTGCGCTTCGTTCACCAGCGTCACCATCATCCAGCCGTCCTTGGCCTGGTAGGTGCCGGCCGGCACGTTGAGCGCGCGCGGTGCACCGCCTTCCAGAATGAACTCAGCAACCTTGTGCCCCAGCAGCGCCGCCGTCGACTGGCAGAGATTGACGTCGATCCAGCGTCCCGTGCCCACGGTCGCGCGCGCGAACAGCGTGGTGGCGATGGCCTGGAAGGCATAGACGCCGGTGACGACGTCGGAGATCGTCGTGCCGATCCGGTGCGGTGTACCGTCGGCGCCGACATTGACCGAGACCAGACCCGAAAACGCCTGCGCCACGGAATCCGATCCGGGACGCTTCGCGTAAGGTCCACTTTGCCCGAAGCCGCTGACCGCGAGATAGACCAGGCCGGGATTGTCGCGTGACAGCGATTCATACCCGAGCCCAAGCCGCGCGGCCACGCCGGGCCTGAAGCCTTCGATCAGGACGTCGGCGTCCCTTGCCAGCTTCTGAGCAATCGCGATCCCATCCTTCTGCTTCAGGTCGAGGCACAGGCTGCGCTTGCCGCGGTTGTAGACGGCGGACAGCGTGGTATGGTTGCCATAGGTCGTCCCGAGATAGCGCGACCAGTCACCCTCCGGCGGCTCGACCTTGATGACGTCGGCGCCATAGACCCCAAGCAGCATCGCGCAATAGGGCGACGCAATGCCCTGTCCGAAATCGAGCACCCGAAGGCCGCGATAGGGCGCCTCGTGCGTCGGCGCCAGCCTGCTTTCAACCGCCATTCATCCTCCCCATGGAGGCCGAAGGCTACAGCGCCAGATAGCGCTGCCGAATGTTGTCGTTGGCCTTCAGCTCTTCGATTGGAGATGTGTAGACGATTTGGCCCTTGTCGATAACCGTCGCGTGGCTTGCAAGGCCAAGGCAAAAATGCATGTTTTGCTCGGCGATCAACACCGTGGCGCCGGTTGCGCGAAGCTGCCGCAACAGTTCGCCGATTCGTTGCACGATGATCGGCGCCAATCCCTCGCTCGGCTCGTCCAAGAGCAGCAGCGCTGGGTTGCCCATCAGCGTCCGCGCGATGGCCAGCATCTGCTGCTCGCCGCCGGACAGCCGTCCCGCGATCCGGTAGCGCAATGGCTCGAGCAGCGGGAAAACGTCATAGATGCGCCGAATCGACCATTCGTCCTCGCCATTTGGCCCCTTCTTCTGGCCGATGACGAGATTGTCTTCGACCGTATGCTCCGGGAAGATCTGGCGGTCCTCCGGGACAAAACCCAATCCGGCGCGGGCGATGCGATGCGGCCGCATCCCGGAAACGGTCCTGCCGTTCAGGGTCACCTTGCCGCGACGCGCCGGCGCGAGCCCCATGATCGCCTTCATGGTAGTGGACTTGCCGGCGCCATTGCGCCCGAGCAGCGCCATGGTCTCGCCCTGCCGCACCGAGAGGCCGACGCCAAACAGGATCTGGCTCGTGCCGTAGTAGACGTCGAGGTCCTGGACCTGCACGACTGGCAAAGCGCTCATGTCACGGCCTCGGCATGGTCCTCGGTACCGAGATAAGCCTCGATCACCGCGTCGTTGCGCCTGATGGCATCAGGTGTGCCAGTCGCAAGGATGCGGCCGTAGCAGAGCACGACGATCCTGGGCGCGATCTTGAACACGATGTCCATGTCGTGCTCGATGAACACGACCGTGATCTTCTGCGTCTCCCAGAGCTCCCGGACCTTGTCGATCATCCGCCAGCGCTCTTCGGTGCCCATGCCGGCGGTCGGCTCGTCCAGCAGCAGCACCTTTGGGTCGAGCACCAACGCCAGCGCGATATCGAGCAGCTTCTGATCGCCATGCGACAGCGTCGCGGCGGTGCGGTGGCGCTTGTTGGCAAGGCCGAGCAATTCCATCGCGTGCTCCGCGCGGTCCCGCGTCTCGACGAGCGGGAAACGCCGGTGCAGCACGGTCGAGCGGCGCTGATCCGCGCAGACCGCGGCGAGCATGGTCTCCTGCACGGTGAGCGAAGGAAAGATGCTGGCGACCTGGAACGCCCGTCCGATGCCGTGCCGCACGATCTCGGGCGGCGACTTGCCGGCGAGATCGACGCCGTCGAGCATTACCTCGCCGGAATCCGGTCTGAGCGCGCCGGTGATCAGATTGAAGAAGGTGCTCTTGCCGGCACCGTTCGGACCGATCACGGCCGTCAGCGAGCCATCGGCAAAGTCGAGCGAAACGTTGTCCGTCGCTTTCACCCCGCCGAACGACTTTGAGAGCTCGCGAATATCAAGCATGCCTAGCCGCGCTCCCCTGGCCCGTCGCGCCGCTGCGCATACCACTCGAGCACATAATCCATCAGGCCCTTGCGCAGGCCGATGGCGAAGAACAGGATCACGACGCCGAGCACGATGCCATGATATTCCGTGTAGCGGGTGACGGTATCGTTGAGGATCAGCAGCAGCACCGTGCCGACCATCGGCCCCAGGAACGTGGTGACGCCGCCGAGCATGTTGATGAAGATGCCCTCGCCCGAAATCGTCCAGTAGGCGAATTCGGGATAGGCGCCGGAGACGAACAGCGCCATCACCATGCCGCCGGTGGACGCAAACAGCGCCGCCAGCACGAAGATGGTCAGCTTGGCGCGCCAGACATCGATGCCGATGAAGCTGGCGCGCCGCGCATTGTCGCGGATCATGCGCAGCGTATAGCCGAACGGCGATTGCGCGATCTGGCGCATCAGAAGCAGGCCGAGCACCAGCAGCGCGCAGCTTGTGATGTAGAGATGCACATGATTGGCAAGATCGATGCCGAAAAATACCGGCCGTGGGATGCCGCCGCGCAAGCCCTGGTCGCCGCCGGTCAACGACGCCCAGGTCAGGATCGTCGAGTGGATCAGCATCTGGAATGCCAGCGTGACGAACGCGAAGTAGATCTCCTTCAGCCGCACGCAGATCGCACCGATGATCGCAGCAAAAACGGCGGTGATCGCGAGCGTCGCCACAAAAGCCACCGGTATCGGCACGCCGGTGCGCTGCATCAGCAGGCCGAAGCCATAGGCGCCGAGACCGAAGAACATGCCGTGCCCGAACGAGATCATGCCGGTATAGCCGACGAGCAGATTGAGCGACGTCGCGAACAGGCCGAACGCTGAACAGCGGATCACGAAATCGAGCAGCGCCTTGCTGCCGAAGAAGAATGGCAGCGCCGCCAGCACCGCAAAGGCGACCAGCGCAATCAGAATGTCGCGATAACGCGAGCGGAACGAGCGCGTTTCGATGCGCGGCGCATTCAAGGTCTCCGACGCGCGATCAGCCTGCAGCTCGGTCATGCGACCTCCTTGCCGAACAGGCCGGTCGGCCGTGACACCAGGACGATCACCATGAACAGGTACATCAGGCCTTCGGTGAACAGGGGAAAGCCGAGCGAGCCGAACGAGCGGATCAGGCCGATGAGCAGCGCCCCGATCAGCGCGCCCAGGATCGAGCCCATGCCGCCGATCACGGTGACGATGAAGGATTCGATCAGCACTGAAAATCCCATTCCCGGCGTCAGCGAGCGCACCGGCGCCGCCAGTGCGCCGGCAAGCCCAGCGAGCATGCCGCCGAGCGCGAACACGCCGCCATAGAGCAGCCCGGTATTGATGCCGAGCGCCGACACCATGCCCGGATTGTGGGCGGCCGCGCGGATCACCTTGCCGATCCGGGTGCGGGCAAGCCCAAGGCCAAGCACCAAGGCGGCGGCCAATGCGACCCCGATCAGCAGCAGGTAATAGGGCGGCACGACGCCGCCGGCGATGAACAGCGGTCGCACCTGGAACGCCGACGGCATGCCCATCGACTTGAATTCAGGTCCCCAGATCATGCGCACGACGTCGTCGAAGATCAGCACGAAGGCGTAGCAGACCAGCAATTGCATCAGCACGTCGGCGCCATAGACGCGGCTCATGAACACGCGCTCGAAGATCAGGCCGAGGAGCGCCGTGCCCGCCGCGCCGCACAGCATCGCGAGCGCAAAGCTGTCCGTGAGCTGGTAGGCCGTCATCGCGAAATAGGCGCCGAACATATAGAAGGCGCCGTGGCTGAAATTGACCACCTTGAGCACGCCGAAGATCAGCGTCAGCCCGACGGCGACGAGAAACAGCAGCATACCGATAATGAGGCCGCTGGTGGTTTGCGTCACCAGGCAGGCCGGACTGGCGAGGCAGCCAGCGAGCGCGTCTATATCCAATGCAGTATTTCCATCTCAGCGCGCCGAAACCGTCGGCGCGCAACTCGCCAAACGTGACGTATGTGGAAGCGGCCCGCCCGCCTCCACTCACAGGCCGGTCAGGTGTAGCCCTTGCTCTTCTTCCACTCGGCTTCGAGCTCGAAGATGGTCTTCCAATCGCCGGCCTTCACCTCCGGCACATAAGGTTCCTGCGGGATCGTGGTGCCCCAGCCGATGGCGTAGCCGACCAGGGTGTTGTCCTCCGCGCGCATCGTCACGGTGCCGTCGGCGCCGAACGGGCATTTGATCGTCAACCCGCGCAGCGCTTCCGCGACCTTCTTGCCGTCAGTGGAGTTGGCTTTTTTCACCGCCTCGGTGAACAGCATCACCGCAGTCGCATTCTGCCACGACCAGTTGGTCGGGTACTCGTTGTACTTCGCCCGGTAGGCGTCGCCCCACGCGGCATTCTCCGGCGTCTTCGGGAATGTCTTGATGTAGCGGTTGCCGGAGTGAATGCCCTTCGGCAGGTTCTTCACCACCGTGAGCGCCGTGTAGTCGGCCATGTTGACGGCGAACACTTCCATCTGCGTGAACAGCGCGTAGATGTTGGCCTGGTCGATATAGGACGTCAGATCGCCGCCCCACAGGCACGTATACAGCGCCTGCGGCTTGGCCTGCAGGATCTTCGTCACCACTTCGGTGTAGTCAGGCTGGAACAGCTTTGGCCAGGACTCGCTGATGATCTCGACATCGGGCGCAAAGCGCTTGAGATAGAGCGCGAATTCGCCGGTGGTATCGCGGCCATAGGCATAGTCCGGCGAGCAGGTCGCCCATTTCTTCAGGCCCTTGGCTTTGGCGATCGCCGCCGCATAGCTGCCACCGACGATGGAATCGTGGATGCCTTGCCGGACGCAGCGGAACGCGTTCGGAATGTGCTGCTTCGGATCCGCGGTCAGCGAGGAGGCTTCCGAGCAGGTGTGGATGCAGAGCACGCCGAGGTCGCGCGCCACTTCGTGCACCGCGAATGATCCGGACGAGGCCTCGCCGTCGAACAGCATCTCGCAGCCGTCGGTGTTGACGAGTTCGCGCGCGACGCGGGCTGCTTCCTGCGGCTGGCCCTTGGAGTCGCGGATCACCATCTCGATCTGCCGGCCAGCCAGGCCGCCCGCGGCGTTGACCTTCTCGACCTCCAGCAGCACGGCATTGCGCGAGGACGTGCCGAGCTGCGCGACGCGACCCGACAAAATCGTCGGCATGCCGATCTTGATGGTCTTGGCCTGCGCGCGCGCCACCCATGGCGCAGCGATCGTCACCGCACCGGCGCCCATCAGCGCCAGAGTCGCACGGCGGCTGACGCCCGGTTGACGGGTTCTCTTCATTCTCCCCTCCCAGTCGGGTTGTCGTTCCCTATTCCCTTGCCGGAGATCATCTCGTCTCCGTGGACACAAGGATTTCAGAGCAAGGGGGGTGACGTCAAGCCAAAGATGAATTACGAGTCATAGTTCATCGGGGAAGGCAACGAGGCCGAAACGGCCCTTTGAGCGGCAGATGATCAACCTTTCGAGCTTCATCGCCTTTCATGCCAAGCGGACGCCGCATCGGTGTGCGCTGAAATATCGCGGCGTGGACATTTCCTACGGCAACTTCGACGAGCGCATCCGCCGGGCGGCCGGCTGGCTCGTCTCTCGCGGCATCGGCCCCGACGACGTCGTGGCGGTGCTGATGAAGAACAGCGCCGCCTTTCTCGAACTGGTGTTTGCCACCAGCCATATCGGCGCGGTGTTCCTGCCGATCAACTATCGCCTCTCCGCCGATGAGGTCGGCTACATCGTCGGCAATGCCGGCGCGCGCATCCTGATCGCGGATCAAGAGCTTGCCGCAACCGCGGCGGGCCATGCGCCAATCGTATTGCTGGATGAAGCCGCGCAATCGACTGCCACGCAGTTCGCCGGCGACATCGCGCCCGCGCCTATGCATGTCCGCCGACCACAGGACCTGATGCGGCTGATGTACACGTCAGGCACGACCGACCGCCCCAAGGGCGTGATGCTCAGTTACGAGAACATGTACTGGAAGTCGGCCGACCAGACGCTGGTGCTCGGCCTCAATGCGGATACGCGCCTGCTTGTCGTCGGCCCGCTCTATCACGTCGGCGCCCTCGATCTGCCTGGAATCGGTGTGCTGTGGCACGGCGGCATGCTCTCGGTCCATCGCGACTTCAAGCCCGAACAGGCGCTCGCTGCGATCGCAGCGGAGAAGCTGAACGCGGCGTGGCTCGCCCCTGTGATGACGACCGCGATCCTCGCTTGCCCCACCCGTGACCGTTACGATGTCTCAAGTCTCGCATGGGTGATCGGCGGCGGCGAGAAAACGCCGGAGCTGCGCATCCGCGCTTTCTCCGACTGTTTCAAGAATGCCCGCTACATCGACGCCTATGGTCTGACGGAAACCGTCGGCGGTGACACCTTCATGGAGCCGGGCCGCGAGATCGAGAAGATCGGCTCGACCGGACGCGCCATCGCCCATGTCGAGGTCGAGATCCGTGATGACCAGGGCAATCCTCTCCCCGCGGGCGAGAACGGCGAGATCTGGCTGCGCGGACCGAAGGTCACGAAAGGATATTGGCGGGATCCGGAGAAGACCGCAGCCGCCTTCTTCGGCGACTGGTTCCGCACCGGCGATGTCGGCTATCTCGACGAGGAGGGCTTCCTCTATCTCACCGACCGCAAGAAAGACCTGATCATTTCCGGCGGCGAGAACATCGCCTCCTCCGAGGTCGAGCGCGTCATCTATGAAATGCCTGAGGTTCGCGAGGTCGCCGTCATCGGCGCGCGCGATGAGCGCTGGGGCGAGAAGCCGGTCGCAATCATCGTGCTGGCGGAAGGCGCTGCGCTCGATCTGCCCGCCCTCACCGATTACTGCCGCACCCGGCTCGCCAGCTTCAAAGTGCCGAAACAACTGATCATCCGCGACAGCCTGCCGCGCAACCCTTCCGGCAAGGTGCTCAAGCGCGTGCTGCGCGCCGAACTGGAGACCGCTACATGACCCAAGCACCGCACGCTGCGCCCATCAAGATCCCCAAGCTGAACCGGGTCGAGCGCAACGCCTGGACCAAGCAAAAGATCTTCGACGCCGCGACCAAGGTGGTCGGCAAATATGGCTACGCCGAAGCCTCCGTTGCCCGCATCACCGAGGAAGCCGGCGTCGCGCAAGGCACCTTCTACAATCATTTCGAGAGCCGGCAGGAGCTGCTGGAGCAGCTCCTGCCGAAGATTGGACTGGACATGGTGCGCTTCATCCACGCACGCACCGGCACCGCCCACACCGCGCGGCAGGAGATCGAGCGCTTCACCGCCTTCTTCGATTTCATCCTGGAAGTGCCGGAGTTCCTGCGCATCCTCAACGAAGCCGAATTCTTTGCACCGATCGGCTACCAGAAGCATTTCGACAATATCTCGATCGCCTATGTGCGCATCCTCGGCCGCGCGCGGCAGGCCGGCGAGATCACCGATTTCAGCGACGAGGAGTTCGAGGCGATCGTGCAGATGCTGATGGGCGCGCGCGGCTATCTCAGCCGCCGCTATTCCTACACCGACGGCAAGGTCACCGCCCCGCCCGATCATGTGATCTCGGCCTATCGGAAGCTTGTGACCCGCGGCCTGTTCAACAAAGCAAGTCAGGAAAATGGTCATGAGCGCTGACGGCCTCGTTCTCGTCACCGGCGGCAGCCGCGGCATTGGCGCCGCCACCGCCACGCTGCTTGCCGACCAGGGCCAGCGCGTCGTCATCGTCGACATCGCGCCGGAACCGCTGGTCGGGACCGATGCGATCCTCTGGCCCGCCCCGTTCGATGTCGCGAGCGAAGCGACCGTCACCGCCGGCGTTGCCGACATCGAGGCCGCGCATGGGCCGATCACCGGCCTTGTCAATGCCGCCGGCGTGTTCGGCAAGATGCATCGGATCGAGCGGGTGCGGATGGAGCAATGGGACCGCGAGGTCAACATCGACCTGCGCGGCACGTTTCTGGTCGCCCGCAGCGTCGGCGTGCGGATGGCCGCGCGGCGAAACGGCGCCATTGTCAATGTCGCCTCAGTCGCCGGCATGACCTCGGGCCCGATCCACGCCTATACCGCGGCGAAGGCCGGCGTCATCCAGATCACACAGACGCTTGCCGCCGAATGGGGCCGGGTCGGCGTGCGCGTCAACGCGGTATCGCCGGGTTTCACCCGCACGGCGATGCTGGAAGCCGGCATCGCCTCGGGCGCGCTCGACAAGGAACTGCTTTCGCGGCCATCTGCCA
Source organism: Bradyrhizobium sp. LeoB3 (assembly GCF_055456055.1). NCBI lineage: Bacteria > Pseudomonadati > Pseudomonadota > Alphaproteobacteria > Hyphomicrobiales > Nitrobacteraceae > Bradyrhizobium > Bradyrhizobium sp. LeoB3. Next base: position 28,418 of record NZ_JBVBEF010000033.1, on the reverse strand, counting down.
TGAACCGGCTGGTCGAGCCGTTCGAGGTGGCGCAGGCGATTGCCTGGCTGCTTTCCCCAAAGAGCAGCGGCGTCACCGGCATCAACCTGCCTGTCGATGCCGGCTTTATCGCGGGGTCAACATGGGCCGCCTATGGCGGATTGCCGGAAGCACCGGAAGCGTGAGGACAACAGCATGAACATCGAAATGCCGCGCAAGAAACTCGACCTGGCTTCCGCGATCGCTGAAGGCGACATCCGCGTGCTATTGATGGTGCTCGTGCACATGACCGGCGATGAGCGCTGGCTGGAACCACCGTACAAGCCCAAGCGTGACGTGCGCCTGATCCCCGATCCGGCTGCCGGCGTGCCGAAAGAGATTCAGGACGAAATCCGCGCCGCGGTCCTGAAGCTCTATGAGAACGGCGAGCCCAAGCCTGTTATCACTGATCCCGGCAACGAGCTGATGCTGAAGATGATGAGCGCGACGCTCGGCGAGCCCGTTGCGCCGGAATATGCGCCGCTGATGCGCGAGGAAATGGGTTTCATCCCGCGCGATGCGCGCTGGACCAAACGTCCATCGGACGAGAAGCTCGCCGAACAGCACGTCCTGATCGTCGGCGCCGGCGTCTGCGCGATTGCGCTCGGCGTCGCGCTGGACCGGCTCGGCATCCCCTATACCATCGTCGAGAAAGAGGACGAGATCGGCGGCACCTGGTACGTCAACCGCTATCCCGGTTGCGGCGTCGATACCCCGAACCACTCCTATTCCTTCTCGTTCGGCGAGCGGAACCAGTGGACGCGTTATTTCGCGCCGCGCCAGGAACTGCTCGACTATCTCTTGAAGGTGGTGCGCGAACACGGCATCCGACGCCATGTCCGTCTCAACACCGAGCTGATCGCCTCACGCTGGGACGACAACAAGCGGCGCTGGATCTCGACTCTCAAGACCGAGAAAGGAGAAGAAACTTTTGAATCGACCGCTCTCGTCAGCGCGATCGGCCAGCTCAACGACCCCGCCCCGGCTCACTTCAAGGGCGAGCAAGATTTCCAGGGCCTCGCCGTGCATTCGGCGCTGTGGTCCGACGATATCAATCTCGACGGCAAGCGCGTCGCCGTGATCGGCACCGGCGCCACCGCGATGCAGCTCGTGCCCGCCATCGCCGATCGCGTGTCGTCGGTCACGGTCTATCAGCGCACGGCGCAATGGGCACGCCCGGTCAAGGGTTACTCCGACCCGATCACCGAAGGCGCGCGATGGCTGCTCGCGCATTTGCCCTTCTATGTGCAGTGGTACCGCTTCAACATGTTCTGGCGCTATGGCGACGGCCTGCTGCCATTCCTGCGCAAGGATCCGAACTGGCCGCATCCGGCGCGCGCCGTCAACAAGGGCAACGACCGGCACCGGCAGGAGCTGACGGATTTCATCCTGTCCGAGCTCAAGGATCGCCCCGACCTGATCGAAAAATGCGTGCCGACCTATCCGCCCTATGGCAAGCGCATCCTGCTCGACAACAACTGGTTCAAGACGCTGACCAAGCCGAATGTCGAGCTGGTCACCGACCCGATCGATCATTTTGCGCGCGACGGCATCGTCACGGCAAACGGCAAGCAGCGTGCGCACGACATCATCGTCATCTCAACCGGCTTCAGGGTTTCGGAGATGGCGGCGCGGCTCAACATCACCGGGCGCGGCGGCAACAATCTCAGGGATGTCTGGGCCAACGATAACCCGACGGCCTATCTCGGTTTGACCGTGCCAAACTTCCCAAACTTGTTCCTGATGCTGGGCCCGAACTCAGGACCTGCGCATGGCGGCAGCGTGATTTTCCAGTCGGAATGCCAGAGCCGCTACATCTCGGCTTGTCTGGTCGAGATGATCGAGAAAGGCATTGCCGCCATCGATGTCAGTCAGGAAGCCCATGATCAATATGTCCGCAAGGTCGATGCCGAACATGAGCAGTTGATCTGGACCCATCCGGGCATGACGACCTATTATCGCAACAGCCGGGGCCGCGTGTTCTCGGCCATGCCCTGGCGCTTCGTCGACTATTGGGGGATGACTCATGATCCCGACCTGAGTCAGTATCGACAAACCAAACGTGCAGACGCCTGAGAGCCACCATGATCACGGAGGGGCTAAGGATGGAAAGGCCGCGCGTACGCATCTATACCGACTACAAGAGCCCTTACGCCTTCGTCGCCAACAAGCGCCTGTTCGAGCTCGAAGAGCAGCATGGCGTCGAGTTGGAATGGCTGCCCTATACGCTGCGGATCCCGGAATTCATGGGGACGGTGGAAGAGCGCACCCCGCATTTCTGGCGCAAGGTGCGTTACGCCTACATGGACGCGCGGCGTTTCGCCAACGCGCAGGGCCTGACGATGAAAGGGCCGCGGCGGATTTACGACGCCTTCTATTCCAGCGCCGGCATGCTGTTCGCCCAACGCCACGGCCTGTTCCGGCCGTACCACGACACGGTCTTTCGCCGCTTTTGGAACCATGATCTGGAGATCGACGAACTATCTGATATCGCGGGCGTGATCGCGACGATCGGCGGCTCGGCGAAAGAGTTCGAGGAATATGTTCGTGGGCCCGCGCGAGCGGAACATGATCGGATCGTCGAGGAAGCGGAGGCGCTCGGCGTGTTCGGCGTCCCGACCATGGTGTTCAATGGCGAGCTGTTCTGGGGTGGCGATCGCATCGACTTGCTGATCGAGCGCATCAAGGATCCGACCTCCATCGCGATAGCGCTTGGCAGCCGACATAGGAAATGATCCTGCGCTTCATGGTTCCCTCACCTCGGGGAACCGCGACTTCACTTGACAGCCTCCAATATCTGCCGCAGCATTTTGTTGATGCACCTGTCGGGGTGCTGGAGCTTGGCTCCCGGCCTTGCAGGGATTGCCGATCGATTATGTCGTCGGGCGGCAAGCAGAGGATACGGACAGATGTCCGTCGGGCCACTCTTGGAGAGGAGCATGACGCCACCGGGACAGTCCTGTGACCTTGCTCAGCGGCAAGGTCTCGGCGCAGTTGAGGCGAACAGCAGCTGCTAGCCGCATTGCGCCGTCGACAATCTGAACATATCCACCGGATGGGAGCGCAAAGGCCACGCGCTTTACGATCCAGAGTTATCCTGGTGTCTACCAGAATCCTTCGCTAAAACGAAGATGCAGGGCCCCGCGATGCTCCAATGCACCGGGGCCCATTAATTTGCAGGGTTGAGGCGTCGAGGTCTGCCATCCAGATCCGGAACCGAACTCCTCTTCGCGCGCTAATTTCGCTCGAACCGAGGGAGGTCATGATGAAACGCTATCTGCTTTGTCTCAATTTGGTTGCGTTGCTCGCGGCTGTCTGCCATGCCCCTGCCCTCGCCCAAAGCACGAGAACCGGTCCGGCATTTTATGTTGTGCTCAATTCGCTGACCAAGAGTTGCTCGGTCGTCGACAAGACGCCCAAGACGGATACCCCGAACATCACGGTCGCAAGCGACACGGTTTACAAGAGCCGGGCCGAGGCGGAGGAAGCGATCAAGACCTTGCCGTCCTGCTCGCGATAGCTGGTTCGCTAGATGAAACCGAAGGCGATCAGTTCGCAGCCAGATGCGCCCAGCACTCCGCGCGCTCCAGCAGCGGTGGATCCGATCAGGCGATAGCGTCCTTCGCTCATGACTGACTCGCTTCCTCGCGCAACGGCCGGAAGAACTCGCGCACCTCGCGCACGAACAACCCGGGCTGCTCAAGGGCGGCGAAGTGCCCGCCCTTTGGCATCTCGCTCCAATGACAGATGTTGGTGTAGCTCGCCTCCGTCCACTTTCGAACCGGCGTGACAATCTCCTTAGGAAAGACGGCGACGCCGGTCGGCACGATGACCTTGTGCGCGGTTCGCCGTTTCGATCCGAAGCTTTCCCAATAGAGCCGCGCCGAGGAAGCCGCGGTGGCGGGCACCCAATACAGCATGACGTTGTCGAGCAGTTCGTCGCGGGACAGGATGTTCTCGGGATGCCCGTCGCAGTCGGTCCAGGCCCAGAATTTCTCGAGGATCCACGCGGCCTGACCGCGCGGTGAATCCGTCAGCCCATAGCCGAGCGTTTGCGGGTGGGTCGACTGCTGCTTCGAATAGCCGGAATCCCAGTCGGCGTAGTATTTGATACCGTTCAGCGCCCGCACCTCTTCCGGCGTCGGCTGTCCCTCGACATTGGGCCGCGTCGCCATCGCTAGCGTGATGTGAATGCCGGCGCAACGCGCAGCGTCTTGCGCGCCCAGCGCGGTCGTGACGGCCGAACCCCAGTCACCACCTTGCGCGCCGTATCGCGCATAGCCAAGACGTTCCATCAGTACGGCCCAGGGCGCGGCAATGCGATCGACGCCCCAGCCGGTTGCACGCGGCTTGGCGGAGAAGCCGAAGCCCGGCAATGACGGACAGATCACATGAAACGCGTCGGCCGCACGGCCACCGTGCGCGGTCGGGTCGGTTAGCGGTTCGATCACCTTGTGGAATTCGACCACCGATCCCGGCCAGCCATGGGTGATGATCAGCGGCAACGCGTTCGCGTGCGGCGAGCGAACATGCAGGAAATGGATGCCAAGTCCGTCGATCTCTGTCGTGAATTGCGCGAAGCGATTGAGGCGCGCTTCGCGGCTGCGCCAGTCATATTCGTCGGCCCAGTAGCGGCAGACCTTCTGGATCCACTTCAGCGGAGCACCCTGGCTCCAGTCTTCGACCAGCTCGGCCTCGGGCCACCGCGTCCGGCCGAGCCTTGATTTGAGATCTTCGAGCACATCGTCACCGACCGCGATCCGATAGGGTTGTATCGCTGTGCTCATGGCCCGCTCCTCCAAACGACACGCTCAATATCGGAGAAAAAGCAGGCTATGCGCAAGCCGCATGGACAGGCCGCGGCCCTCCCCTCGGCGATTACGCTTCCGGATCCGGGCAGGCGATCTCGACGCGGCATCCCGCGCCCGGGTGGATCGTCAGCCGGAAGCCGTGCAGCTTGACGATCGCAGCCACCAGATTGAGGCCGAGGCCGACGCCAGGCGTGTTGCGCATCTTGTCGGACCGATAGAACCGCCGCAGCACAGCGTCGCGCTCCTCGGTCGTGATCCCGCTGCCGGTATCCGCAATGCGGATCACCGTTTCATTCCCGCTGCGCAGCAGCTCGATATCGACCTTGCCGCCTTCCGGCGTGAACTTGATGGCGTTGTCGACGAGATTGGTGACCGCCTCGATCAACAGGTCCCGGTCGCCGCGCACGTTGAGCTCGTGCTCGGCGTGGACCGTCAGCACGATATTCTTGTTCTCCGCGATCGGCTCGTAGATGTCGCAGACCTCCCGCAACATCTCATGCAGCCGCACGATGCCGAAGCCGGCCGACCGCCGGCTGTTCTCGATCTCGGCAAGCCGCAACAGCGCAGTGATGATCGTCAGCGACTGATCGATGCCTGCGATCGCCTTGTCCGCGACCGTCTGAAGCTGCTCCAGCGACGTTGCATGGGTGCGGCCGCGCTCGAGCGCGAGCCTTGCGCGCGTCAGCGGCGTCCTGAGATCGTGGGCGATATCGTTGCCGACGCCGGCAAGCGCGTTGATCATCGTTTCCATCTCGTCGAGCATGCCGTTGACGATGACTGCGAGCTTGGAGAACGGCTCGCTGCCATCGCGATAGGGCAGCCGTTCACGCAGATCGCCCGCGATAATGCGCTGGACGCGCTGGTTGACCTCCTCGACCTGCCGTTGCGCCCGCACGCTCAGCCACGCGCCGGCCAGAAGACAGATGATGAATGCCGGCAACAATCCGAACGCGAGCGCTTCGCCGACGACGTGGGAGATTTCCTTGGTCTCATCGACATTGCGTGCAATCGCCAGAACGTTGCCGTTTGGCATGCGCTTTGCGATCGCGCGAACTGAATGATTGTGATCCGGCTGGTCTACCCTCGCCGCGGTGACGCTCTGCGCCGGGGCGTCGATCTTGAGACCGGCCGGAAGACGCTCCATGTTGCCGGCCAACCTCCGCCCGTCCGAGCCAAACACCCCTGCAAACTGAACGCCGCGCGAATCCTGCCGCAGATGATCTTCGATCGCGTTGAGCTGGCGCTCCATCGGCAGTGTCGCCATGAAGGCGATCTGACGGCCGAGCATGCGGTCGGTCCGCTCGATCAGATAATTGTCGATCTTCACATAGATGAAACCGAACAGCGCGATCATGAAGACGGCAAGGACGCCGGCCACCGCAAGTGCCCAGCGAAAGCTGTTCGACCGAATGAATTGCCACTGGCCCATCGTGTTCAGATGTCTCTGCATGAGGTCAACGGCCATCGATCGGAGCGCGCAATATCTCAGGAGGCCGCACGGAGAATGAAGCCGGCACCGCGGACATTCTGGATCATCGGAGTCTCGTCCGGCCCGTCCACCTTGTGGCGCAGGCGGCCCATATGCACATCGACCAGGTTTGTCGCCGGGACGAACTTGTAGTTCCAGACTTCTTCAAGCAGCATGGCGCGCGTCAGCAACTGGTCGCTGCGTCGCATCATGTATTCGAGCAGGCGAAATTCGCGCGGCAACAGATCGATCACCCGATCGCCGCGCCTGGCACTGCGCTCGATCAGGTCGAGTTCGAGCTGCCCCACCCGCAGCAATGTCTCTCGCGATTCCACCGGCCGGCGCAGCAGCGCCTCTATCCGCGCGATCAGTTCCACGACGGCAAACGGTTTGGTGAGATAGTCATCGCCGCCCATGCGCAGGCCCCGCACACGGTCGTCCACCGCGCCGAGTGCACTTAGAACCAGCACCGGCGTGCGAACCTGCTCTTTCCGCAAGGTCTCGATCACGCTGAGCCCATCCATTCCCGGCAACAAGCGGTCGACAATCATGGCGTCAGGCCGCAAATTGCGAGCCTTGTCGAGGCCTTCTCGACCATTGGCCGACCATTCGACCTCGAACCCGCGTTCAGCGAGTTCGGCCGTAATCTCCTCGGCGGTCTCGCCGTCATCCTCGATCAAGAGCACCTTTGTCATCAATCCGTTCTCGACAACACCCTGCCGGAGGCCGGCCCGCACCGCTGGCAGCGCGCGTCCGCCCTCCGCTCAACCAACATAGGCTCGGCGGCGGAACCACGCTATTAAATTGCATTTTAGGGAGGGGTTTTGCTGCCGATCCGGGCGGACCGGCGGAGAGAGATCAGGAAACGGCCTGGGTCCTGAGGCTCACGCGGCTGCCGTCGGCCAAGTCGACCGACGGATTGAGGATCACCTTGTCGCCCGCTTTAACACCGCTGTTGATCTCCACTTGTTGGCCGAGGTCACGCACGACGTTGACCCTGTGCAGATGCGCCACCCCGTTCTCGACCACGGCGACCTGCAGGCCGCCTTGATTGAAGATGATTGCATCCGCAGACACTTTGAAGCTCGGCGTCTTGCGCGGGATGCGCAGTTCGATCGTGCAGTAGATGCCGGGCGTGAGCGCGCCGTCCGGATTCGGGATATCGACCTCGGTCAACAGCGTTCGCGAACCCGGCTGCAGCGCATCGGCGATCCGCGTCACCTTGCCGGGGAAGGTGCGGTCGGGCAGTTCCGGAACGTGCACGATGGCATCGATCCCCGCACGTACTCCGAACGCCGCATCCTGTGGAACAAACACCTGGGTGCGGATGACATTGCTCTGCATGATCGTGAACATGAACGTGCCGCTGGTCGCATCCGCCTGCACCAGGCTGCCGACGTCGATATTGCGCTGGGTGATCACGCCGTCGAAGGGTGCAACGACGTGCTGGTAGATCTTCTGCTGATGCAACACCTGCACCTGCGCTTCCTCGGCGACCACATTGGCCTGCGCGACCGAGACCGCGGCCTCTTGCGCCTTCAGCGTCTGGGAGTCGATCGTTCCCTGCTGCGCGGTGAGCCAGCCCTTCTCCACCAGCGGCTTGTCGCGGTCCCAGGTCACCTTGGCCAGTTCCCTGTTGGCCTGCGCCTGCTGCAGCGCAGACCTGAGCTGCCCGAGCGTCGCCTCAGCCTGTGCGATCTGATGGTCGAGTTCCGGCGCAACGATCTCCGCCAGCAATTGCCCTTCCTTGACATGGTCACCGATATCAACCTCGCGCCTGGCGATATAGCCGCTGGCGCGCGCGAAGATGTTGGCGGAGGCAAAAGCCGAGGTGGTTGCAGGCAGGTTCACGACGTCGATCCCATCGCTAGGCTCGACGGTCGCCACGCGAACGTCCGGGACGAGATCGTGGCGCTGTGCGGCCGTGGCCATGGTCTGGCGATATTGGGCGTAGTGATTCCATCCCCCGAACGCCAGTGCGGTCCCTCCGATCAGCCCCAGGGCGACGCCCACAGTCCGGCCAATCCACCGTCTCGAACGGCCATGCCGCACCGGCGCCGGATCGCTTTTGCGATCCCCGGGCGTCGGCTCGATTTTCAAAGGCCGATTGAAATTCATTCCAGCACCTCGTCGAATACCCCGTGATGTTTTTCGCCGTCATTGCCCTTGCGCAGCATGGCAAACAGATAGGGCACCACCAGCAACGTCGTCGGCGTCGCAAACAGCAAACCGCCGATCACCGCGCGCGCAAGCGCGGCATTCTGCTCTTCGCCAGCCGCTCCGATCGCCATCGGGATCATGCCCACGATCATTGCGGCCGCGGTCATCAGCACCGGTCGGATCCTGGTATGCCCGGCCTCGATCGCGGCCTCGAAGGCAGTCTTGCCGGCAAGCTGCTGCTCGCGGGCAAAAGTCACCAGCAGGATCGAGTTGGCCGATGCCACACCCACCGCCATGATCGCTCCCATCAGCGACGGCACGTTCAGGGTCGTGCCGGTCACGAACAGCATGGTCAGGATGCCACAGAGCGTCGCGGGCAAGGCCAGGATAACGACGAAGGGGTCGCCGAAGTTCTGATAGTTCACCACCATCAGCATGTAGACAAACACGGCGGCAAACAGCAGGCCGATGCCGAGATTGATGAACGAGCTGTTCATGCTGTCGATCTGGCCGATCACCTGGATCGAATTGCCTGGCTTCAGCTGCTTCTGCAGATCCCCGACAATATGGCTGATCTGGCTGGCGACGCTGCCGAGATCACGGCCTTGCGTGCTGGCATAGGTCTCGTAGACCGGCTGAATATTGGCCTGGTTGGCATTGGTCGGAACGCTGCCGCGCCTGAACGTGGCGACGTTGCTGAGCAGGCCAGGCACGGGTGTATCGGTCAGCGACGCCAGCGTCGTGGAAACCGGCGTGTTGCCGAGATCGCTGACGGACGAAATCCTGCTCTCGGGCGTCTGCACCGCGAAGTAGTATGGAATGCCGGATTTGGGATCGGTCCAGAAATTCGGCTGCACCTGCTCGGACGAGCTCAGGCTGACATTGAGATTGGTGGCGATCGTGTTGGCGTTCAGGCCGAGCTGGGCCGCGCGGGTGCGATCGATGTCGGCATAGAACGCTGGCGCGTTGACTTCCTGCTGTAGATGCGCATCCACCACGCCAGGGATATCGGCGATGCGCTGCCGCAGTTCCTGTGCGACCCGCAGATTATTGTCCTTGTCGTAGCCGACCGTACGGACATCGATCTGCGCCGGCAGTCCGAAATTGAGGATCTGCGTCACGATATCCGCCGCCTGAAAGTAGAACGTGTCCTCCGGAAAGGCCTTGGGCAGCTCCTCGCGCAGCTTGCGCACATAGTTCGCCGTCGGCGCGTGGCCTTCCTTGAGCGCCACAAGGATCACGCCGTCATTGACGCCGATGGTCGAGCCGTCGCTGAAGGCGAGGTTATACGGCCGTGCGGGCAGCCCGATATTGTCGACGATCAATTCGCGCTGATCGGCCGGGATGATTTCGCGGACCTTGTTCTCGACCTGCTGAAAGACGCGCTCCGTCGCCTCGATCCTGGTCCCGGCCGGCGCGCGGACGTGAAGCTGAATCTGTCCGCCATCAATCGCCGGGAAGAAGTCTCGGCCGACCATCGGAAACATCACGCCGCCCAGCAGCAGCACGAATCCCATGCCGATGGGAATGATAAAGCGGTGGTTCAAGAGTTCGGTGAGCCAACGCGAATAGGCATGGCGTATGGCCTCAAAACCGCGCTCGAACGCCGCATGGAAGCGCGCGAACAAGCCGGTCGCCGCCGCTCCTGGCGCGCCGTGATGTTCGCCCTTGAGCAGCAGTCCGATCACGATCGGCGTCAGGGTTCGCGACAGACCGTAGGAAGCCAGCATCGCGAACACGACGGCGAGACCGAGCGGCGTGAACAGGTACTTTGCCGGCCCATCCAGGATCACCACGGAGGTGAAGACGCAGCTGATCGCAAGCGTCGAGACGAGGGTCGGCACGGCAATGCCGGCGGCGCCGTGCAGCGTCGCCTGCGGCAGCGGCATCCCCTCCTCGGTAAGCAGCCGATGGGTGTTCTCGATCGTGACCGTCGAGTCGTCCACGAGAATGCCGACCGCGAGCGCCAATCCGCCGAGCGTCATCGTGTTCAAGGTTTCGCCGAGGAAATAAAGCACGATCAGCGAAGCCAGGATCGAAAGCGGGATCGAGATCATGACCACCACGGTCGAGCGCCATGATCCCAGGAACAGCAGGATCATCAGCGCGGTCAGCGCCGCCGCAATCGCGCCCTCGCGCAGCACGCCCGTGACCGACTCCTTGACGAACACCGACTGATCGAACAGTTCCTTGATCTGCATGCCCGGAGGCGCCGCGGCGCGCGCCGTCTGCAACGCCTGGTGCACGGCATTGACAACCGAGAGCGTGGAGGCATTGCCGTTCTTGATGATGCTGAGCAGCACCGAGCGCCGGCCGTTCTGCCGCACGACGTTCTGCTGCACCAGCCAGCCGTCATGTACCTGCCCGACATCCTTGACGAACACAGTCGCGCCGTTCACCACCTTGATCGGAATATTGTTGAGGTCGTCGATGCTCGGCGGCGTCGCATTGGTGCGGATGGCATATTGCGTCTTGCCGAACTTCGCAGTGCCCGCCGGCAATGTCAGGTTCTGGGTGTTGACGGCGTTCACCACGTCGAGCGGCGTCAATCCCTTGGCGAGCAGCTTTTCCGGATCGATATCGACCATGATCTGGCGGTACTTGCCGCCCGCCGGCGTCGGCAGCGTGATGCCGGGGATCGGCGCCAGTTGCTGGCGGATGCGATAGATGCCGTAGTCGTACAGCTGCTGTTCGCTCAGCGTGTCGGAGCTCAGGCTGATCTGCAGCACTGGAACGCTCGAGGCGTTGAACTGCACCACCACCGGCGGCTGGATCCCCGGCGGCATCAGCGCGCGGATCGAGTTGGTGGCGGAGACGATCTGGGCGATGGCGAGATCGAGATTGACGTCGGGTTGGAAGTAGATCTTCTGCACCGACAGCCCCGCCATCGTCTGGGCTTCGATGTTCTTGATGCCGTTGACGTTGGAACTGATCGAATACTGGCTGTAGGTGGTGACGCGCTGCTCCATCTCGGGCGTGCTCAGCCCGGTGTAGCTCCAGATCACCGTCACCACGGGGATGTTGATTTCTGGAAAGATGTCCGTCGGCATCTTGTAGCTGGCGACGGCACCCAGAAACAGGATCAGCGCAGCGACCACATAGAACGTATGTGGAAACCGCAGAGCGAAGCGAACGATACCCATAATCGGTCCTTAACCGCGCGCCGCTCTGCCGGTCCTCACACAAGCAAGCGGCGCGCCTATTTCAGATGCACCTGCACGACGTGACCGGGCTTGTCCGGAACGCCCTCTGTGATCACCAGATAACGTCGTTGAATTTTGTCTTCGCCATGCCTCGTGCGCCGGCGAGGCTCGAGAGCTGACATCCTCATTTGTTTCGTCCCTACTGCATATGCATCGTGTGGCTAGACATCGCGTCCGGTGATTGCATGGCAGGTATGGTATCCGGCTGCGGCGCAGGTGCAGTGCCCGGCTGTGTCGGCGCGGCAACCGACGGCGGCAACTCCTCGCCAACCGCGAGCCGCATCGCCGCAATCTCCTGCTGCTGGGTCACGACAATCTCCTGCGCGAGACGGCGAAGCTGCTCGTTATGGCCGTAGCGAAGGACAGCCTTCGCCATGTTGATCGCGCCTTGATGGTGCGGAACCATCATCGCGACGAAATCACGGTCGACATCGCCGGTCGGCTTGATCGTCATGTCCGCCATCATCTTGTTCATGGCGGCATCATTTTCTGAAAGGAAGGGCTGCTCGCCGGCATAGTCGGGGCGATCAGCCACATATTGAACCGGCATGGCCCCGCGAACGTGATACGCCCTGGTGGGATTCTGGGCCAACACGAACGACGTCGCCGCCACGCTGGCCGTCGTCGCGAGCGAGATCACGCGTTTGCGAACGAAAGAACGTGACAGCACGATCATACATGCCTCCAAGCGAAACCTGCCGCTACGTGGAGCGACCCACGGTCCGACCTCTTCCATTTCCGAATACCTCTAGTGGGTAGTCCGCCCGAACAAGCCCAAAGACGTCGCGTCGCCGACGCCATTCAAGTGGCGGTCGAACATCCCATTCTCAACTAAAAAACGATTTAGGGTTTCGACGCCGATTGGATGTCGGATCGCATCAACAAGCTGCTACGATCAGCCAACATTCGGTGATGGCGCGGATCGCAGCACTCAATATCCGGTGAGTTGGCGAGGACTTTTCTCCTCACGCGATGAAGCCGCGTCGAAAATCGCGCGAGCCAAATCTTAATCAGCTATGCGCAGAAGGCCGATCTGTTCATTCAATTGTGATTGCGGACGCTCGCGCACCCGTGATGACGAGCACACCTGTCTTCCTATGCGCCAGAACAGGCTAGCCGGACGATCGCACATCGCAGTGCTTGTTGTTTCAGGATATGCGCGGCAACAGATTGGTTGCGCTGATTTCGACGACGTCAGAGAAACGACGATGCCAGAGCCGGGCTCTCGGCAAGCGCATGCGCGGTATACTCCAGCGCGCTCCTGACCTGCGGCCGGTTGACGGGACCGCCGAGGCATATCCTGACCGCCTCGGGCGGCGATCCGTTGACGACGAATGCATCGCTTGCGACGACACCGATGCCGGTCGATCGCATATGCTCGACGAATGCCGAGCGTGTCCATGGCGCGGGCAGTGGGACCCAGATGTTGAAGCTGAGCAGATCCCCGCGATAAGAACCTTTCGGCAATATCTCCGCTGCCAGCCTCTGCCGCGCCGATGTCTCCGTGCGGATGAATCGCAGGATCGTGTCCGCGGTGCCGTCCTCGATCCAGCGCGTCACCAGCGACACTGTGAGCGGCGAAGCCATGACGGTTGCGGCACGAAGGGCCGAGGCGAACGGCCAGGCCGAACGCGTATCGGGGACCACGACATAGGCAGCGCGCAATCCGGCACCGATGCATTTCGCAAGGCCCGCAACGTGCCAGGTGAGATCGGGCGCAATCGCGGCAAACGGCGCGTGGCCGTGACCGTGTTCGGGGATGAAGCCGTAGGCGTCATCCTCGATAATCGGCAACTTGTGGCGTCGCGCGATCGCAACGATCTCGCGTCGTCGAGGGTCGGGAATCGTCAGCGTCGTCGGATTCTGTAGGGTCGGATTGAGATAGATCGCCTTCGGCTTCAGCTTCTTGCATGCGTCAGTCAAGGCCTGCGGTTCGACGCCGTCATCGTCCATCGGCAAGCCGACCAGCGTGATGCCGAGTTGCGCGGCGATAGCGCGTATGCCCGGATAGGTGATGGCCTCGCACAGCACGATCTCGCCGGGCTTTGCGAGGATCGAGAGAATGCCAAGCAGCGCCGGGTGCGCGCCAGGCGACACGAAGATACGGCTCTGCGCCGGCACCAGCGCGCGCCGGCCGAGCCAGCTCGACGCCGCATCCTTGTCGGCCTGGGTGCCGCCGAATCCCTGGTAGCGCAAAAGCGAGACGACATCGCGCATGACGTAGTCCGCCGCCGCCTGCATCCGCGCGATCAAGTCGGGATCATCAGGCTCGGGCGGCAGATTCATCGAGAGGTCGACCGGCCGCGGCGGAAAGGCCTGCACTGAGCGTCGCGGGCGCGGCTTGTCGCGGACGAAAGTTCCCTGCCCGACCTTCGATTCGATCAGCCCGCGCTTCTGCGCCTCGACATAACCGCGCGCTACCGTCGTGAAGTCGATGTCGAGCCGCTTGGCCAATTTGCGCTGCGGCGGCAATCGGTCGCCGATGACAAGCTTTCCGGCGGCGATATCATCGGCGATGGCGTCGGCAATCGCGAGATAGCGCGGCTTGTCACTGTTGGAGAGGTCGGGTCGCCAGTCGGTCATTTGCGAGATCTAGCCAGATGAGCTCAAAATTGACCGTATGTTGTTGCATGCTTTTTCGCAATTGGGTTCGTAGTACTGCCATTATTCCTGCGGGACTCGACGAGGACGCCTGCATAGCAATCGAGCGCGTTGCACACTGCTGCTAGGCAGCTTTTTCTAACGGCAGAGAAACAATCCCTACAGTCCCGTCAGATATCCAGTCAACATTGACTGCATATCTGACTGCATATTGACTGCGTTGATGATTAATCGAGCAAACAGGCGTTTGGCACATTGATTGCTAATCCTGAAATCGATCCGGGAGGCCGGACGAGAGCAGGAGGTGCGCAATGCCCGCAGTAACGATGCCCGCTCGCCAGAAAGGCGATTTTCTTGTCGATTATGAGGAGAAGGTTTTCGAGGACGTCAAAGCCAAGCCCGGCGAGAAGGCGCTGGTGACGTTCCACACAGTCGCGTTCGAAGGCTCGATCGGTCTCGTCAACATCCTTCAGGCGCTTCGGTTGAAGCGAAAGGGTTTTGACACCTCGATCCTCCTCTATGGTCCGGGCGTCACGCTCGGCATCCAGCGCGGCTTTCCGAAGATCGGCGACGAAGCGTTTCCAGGCGCCCAGAACTTCAACAACCAGCTCGCAAAATTCATGGACGAAGGCGGCAACGTCTACGCCTGCCGCTTCGCCTTGCAGGCCCTGTATGGCCATGGCGAGCCGTCGCTGATCCCGGGCATCCGGCCGATCAATCCGCTCGACGTGCTGGATCTGATCCTGATCCACCGCAACGACAACGCCTTCATGCTCCACACCTGGACGCTCTGACGCGGGGCGAGCGGACGAGGGAGGAGACCGTGACAGCGAAGCGCATCGTCAAGGCTGCAGCGATCCAGATCGCGCCCGATCTGGAGACGCCGAGCGGAACCGTCGATCGGATCCTGGCGGCCGTTGCGGAAGCGGCCGGCAAGGGCGTCCAGTTCGCCGTGTTCCCGGAGACGCTGGTTCCCTGGTATCCGTATTTTTCCTTCGTCCGCCCGCCGGTCCTGAGCGGCGCCGAGCATATCCAGCTCTACGACAACGCCGTCGTGGTGCCGGGCCCAGTGACCGACGCCGTCGCCCAAGCCGCCAAGCGCCATGCCATGGTGATCGTGCTCGGCGTCAACGAGCGCGATCACGGCTCGCTCTATAATGCGCAGCTCGTATTCGATGCCACCGGCGCGATCGTGCTGAAGCGCCGCAAGATCACACCCACCTTCCACGAACGCATGATCTGGGGCCAGGGCGATGGCGCCGGACTGAAGGTGGCCGATACGGCCGTCGGCCGCGTCGGCGCGCTCGCCTGCTGGGAGCACTACAATCCCCTCGCCCGCTACGCGCTGATGGCGCAGCACGAGGAAATTCACGCGGCGCAATTTCCGGGATCGCTGGTCGGACAGATCTTCGCCGACCAGATCGAGGTGACGATCCGCCACCATGCACTCGAAAGCGGTTGCTTCGTCGTCAACGCCACCGGCTGGCTCTCCGAGGAGCAGATCGCGAAGATCTCGCCGGACGAAGGCCTGCGCAAGGGCCTGCGCGGCGGCTGCATGACCGCGATCGTCTCGCCGGAAGGCAATCACCTCGTCCCGCCGCTCACCAGGGGCGAGGGAATTCTGATCGCCGATCTCGACATGGCTCTGATCACCAAGCGCAAGCGGATGATGGACTCGGTCGGCCATTATGCCCGCCCGGAGCTTTTGTCGCTCGTGCTCAACGACCAGCCGGCGCGTCCGATGCACGGCCTTCACCCCAATCGCCTCATGCCCAATCCGGGAGACGTATCCGATGACACAGCAGATGCCGCACGAGCGACTCAAGGCGATGCCGACCGAGCAGTTGATCAACGAGTTGCAGTCCTTCGGAGTACGCCTCGCTGATCCCAGGAACGGCGGCATCAGCCGCCGCGGCGGCGCCGGCCCCTCGGACCACACGCCATTCACCATCGATGGTTCCACGGTGATGGTGCCGGTCCATAATGCGCCGGCGTTCGAGAGCCCATACCTCGTCGAGCGGCCCGACGCCGCGGGCCGCAGCCGCATCTCGCGCGACGGCATCGTGCTGGCCGATGTCTCGTTCCCGCTGCGGCCGAAATTCTACGAGCTCTCTACCGCCGACGGCATTCCCTATTCCAAGATCGCGACGCTGCATGGGCGTGACGTGCTCGCAACCACGGTGCTGCAGACATGCATCCGCTACCAGAGCCGCACCAAGACCTGCCAGTTCTGCGCGATCGGGCAGTCGCTCGCGGCCGGACGCACGGTCGAACGCAAGACGCCGGCACAGCTTGCCGAAGTCGCCAAGGCCGCGGTCGAGCTCGATGGCGTGCGTCACATGGTGATGACCACGGGCACGCCGCGCACCTCCGATCGCGGTGCGGCGATCCTTGCCGAGAGCGCCGCGGCCGTCAAAGCCGCCGTCGACCTGCCGATCCAGGCGCAATGCGAGCCGCCGGATGATTTCGCCTGGTTTGGCCGCATGAAGGATGCCGGCGTCGATGCGCTCGGCATGCATCTGGAAGTCATCGGCGCCGACGTGCGGCAACGGATCATGCCGGGCAAGGCCCAGGTCTCCATCGACGACTATTTCGAAGCCTTCGCGGCGGCGGTGCCGGTGTTCGGCCGCGGCCAGGTCTCGACCTATATCCTCGCCGGGCTCGGCGACGAACCTGCCGAGATCCTTGCGACCTCCCGGCGCCTGATCGACATCGGCGTCTATCCCTTCGTCGTTCCGTTTGTACCGATTGCCGGCACGCCGCTGGAGAGTCATCCGACACCACCTCCTTCGTTCATGCACGACATCCTGCGCCCGCTTGCGGACATGCTGCGGGCCGGGGACTTGCGCGCCTCCGACATCAAGGCGGGCTGCGGCAAATGCGGCGCCTGCTCGGCGCTGTCGACCTATGAGCGGAGGGCCATCGCATGATCTTCGAATCCTTCAAGCCGTTCATTGCGCCGGAATTCCAAGTGAAGTTCGCGACCGAATCTTGGGAGAAGGCTGCGGCCGCTGCGCTCCGCCGTAGGGTGTTTTGCGAGGAACAGCACATCTTCGCCGATGATGATCGCGATGCGATCGATGACTTCGCCATTCCACTCGTGGCGGTGTCGCTGCTCGGCGTGGTCGAGGACGACGTTGTCGGCACTGTGCGTATTCACCCCGATGATCACGAACCCGATGTCTGGTGGGGATCGCGGCTGGCGGTTGCGAGGAGCTACCGCCGGCTGAGCGCGGTCGGCACCGGCCTGATCCGGCTTGCGGTATCGTCGGCGCACGCGCGCGGCTGCCGCCGTTTCCTCGCCAATGTCCAGAGCCAGAATGCGCTGCTGTTCCAGCACATGCACTGGCGCTCGCTCGGTGAGTTCGAGCTGCACGGCCGCCCGCATCACCGCATGGAGGCCGACCTCGATCACTATCCGCCATTCCGCACTCCTGAGACCGGCTTCCTCTCCCTGGCGAAACTGGCGGCCTGATCATGCTCTCCGGTGCCGCCATCGATGCTCTTGTGGAACGGCTGCGGCAGAGCCGCGGCATCGCCGCCAAGGCCGACATCGCCGCGGTGGCCGCCGCGCTCGAGCTGTCGGGCGATCAGGCGATCCCCGTGGGCGACGACTGCGCGGCAATTCCGGATGGTGACGGCCACCTCCTGTTCGCGATCGAAGGCTTCATGAACGAATTCGTCGCCGCCGATCCCTGGTTCGCCGGCTGGTGCGGCGCGATGGTCAACATCTCCGATGTCGCGGCGATGGGCGGACGGCCCACCGCGATCGTCAATGCGATCTGGTCCGATGGCCCGGATAACGCATCGCCGATCCTCGCCGGCCTGAAGGCGGCGGCGAAGGCGTTCGGGGTCCCCATCATCGGCGGCCACACCAATATTCGCAGTAGCCAGAGCCAATTCGCGGTCGCGATCCTCGGCCGTGCCAAGCGGCTGCTGACCAGCTTCGATGCGAAGCCAGGCGACAAGCTCGTTGCCGCGATCGATCTTCGCGGCCGCTACCGCGAGCCGTTCGCGAACTGGGAAGCGGCAACCGATGCGCCGCCGGAACGGCTGCGCGGCGACATCGAGATCCTGCCGTCGGTTGCCGAGTCCGGGCTCGCGTGCGCCGCCAAGGACATCAGCCAGGGCGGCATCGTCGGCACCGCCGCGATGCTCGCCGAGTGCTCGCAGGTGGCGCTCGCCATCGATCTCGACGCGATCCCGATTCCGGACGGCGTTCCGCTGGAACGCTGGCTGCAGACCTTTCCGAGCTTCGGTTATCTCTTGTCGGTCAAGCCGGAACATCTCGACGAAACGCTCGCGCGCTTTCGCCAGCGCGGCATCGCCGCCGCGTCCGTTGGCGACGTGATGGCCGGAACCACGGTCGACATTCGCGCCGGCTCCGACCGCGCGACGGTGTGGGATTTCGCGCAGCAGTCGTTGATCGGCTGCGGCCCCGCCAGGCGTCCGATCCAGCGGAGCGTCGCATGAGCGCTTCGTCCGCGCGGCTCCGCATCGCGATCCTGACCCACTCGACCAACCCGCGTGGCGGCGTGGTGCACGCGCTCGAGCTCGCGGACGCCTTGACGAGGCTCGGCCATGCCGCCATCGTGCATGCGCCCGATCGCACCGGCAAGGGCTTCTTCCGTTCCAGTCTCGCGCCGACCATATCGGTGCCGGCGTCGGCTGTGTCTGACGATCTCGCGTCGATGGTGGAAACGCGCATCGCTGACTATGTGCGGCATTTCGAGAATGCCGCGCATCGGCAATTCGATGTCTTCCATGCCCAGGACGGCATCTCCGGCAATGCGCTGGCGACGCTGAAGCAGCGCGGGCTGATCCAGGGTTACGTCCGCACCGTGCATCATGTCGATGATTTCAGCGACGCGCGGCTGCGCCAGCTCGACCAGCGCTCGATCGTTCTCGCCGATCAGCTCTTTGTCGTCAGCCGGATGTGGCAGGAGCGGCTTCGCATCGAATTGGCCTGTAGCTCGACGCTGGTCGGCAACGGCGTCGACACCGGCCGCTATTCGTCTGCCCCCAATCCCATCGATAGCGCACTCCGCGCCCGTCTCGGGCTTCGCGAGGGACCAGTGCTGCTGGCGATTGGCGGCATCGAGCAACGCAAGAACACCCATGCCATCCTCGATGCCTTCAGCCAGATGCATGCCATCCACCGCTCCGCCCAGCTCGTGATCGCGGGCGGAGCGTCGCTGCTCGACCATGGCGCCTACCAGCGGCAGTTCCGGCTGCGGCTGCAGGTTGCGGGGCTGCCCGCAGGTGCGGTGATCGAGACCGGGCCGTTTGCCGATACTGAGATGCCATCGCTCTATCGGCTTTCGGACGCTCTGGTCTTCCCGTCGCTGCGCGAGGGCTTTGGCCTCGTCGTACTCGAAGCGATGGCGAGCGGCGTCCCCGTGATCGTCTCGCATATCCCGCCCTTCACCGAATATCTCGGCGCGGACGACGTTGCCTGGTGCGATCCGCATCAGGCGGGCTCGATTGCGAATGCCATCATCAGCGCGCTGTCCGAGCCGCTTCGCTGCCGCCTCGCCGCGAACGGACGTAACGTCGCCGAACGTCACGATTGGAGCCGCACCGCTGAGGCGCACCTTCCAGCCTATCGCCGCATGAGCGAGGTGCATTATGCCTGAAACGCGTTTCCATGTGCGCTGGCCGGATGAAAGCATCGAGGTCTGCTATTCGCCTTCGCTGGTGATCAAGGACCATCTCGCCGTCGGCGCGACCTACCCGCTCGCCGATTTCCAGGAGCGCAGCCGCATCGCGCTGACGATCGCAGCGGAGCGCGTCCGCGAGAAATACGGCTTCCTCTGCACCCGTGCGCTCGGTCAGCTCGCCCGTATCGAGGAAACGGCTCACCGGTTCGAGGCCATGCCAGGGGCCTCCGTCGCCATCGTTTCGTTCGAACAATAACAGGAGCTCATGATGTCTGATCTCGACTCTCACTACCCGGTCGTCGTGATCGGCGGCGGACAGGCCGGCCTTGCGATGAGCGCGCAGCTCAGCCGGCACGATATCGACCATGTGGTGCTGGAGAAGAACAGCATCGCCCATTCCTGGAAGACGCAGCGCTGGGACGCGTTCTGCCTGGTGACGCCGAACTGGCAGTGCCAGCTCCCCGGCTTTCCCTATGCCGGCAGCGATCCGCACGGCTTCATGCTGCGCGACGAGATCGTCGCCTATATCGAGGACTTTGCCAGGCACATCGAGGCTCCGGTCCGTGAAGGCGTCGCGGTCGTCAGGCTGAGGCAGGCAGATGGAAGATTCCTGCTCGATACGACCGCGGGCGAAGTCACCGCAGACAGCATCGTGCTCGCGGTAAGCGGCTATCACATCCCGAAGATTCCCGACTTCGCAGAGCGGCTGGGCCCGGCCATCACGCAGATCCATTCTTCCGCCTATCGCAATCCGGACCAGTTGCCACCGGGCGAGGTCTTCGTGGTCGGCAGCGGCCAGTCCGGCTGCCAGATCGCCGAGGACCTGCATCTGGCCGGCCGCAAGGTTCATCTCGCGGTCGGCAGTGCGCCGCGCTGCCCCCGCTTCTACCGCGGCCGCGACGCCGTCGACTGGCTCGATGATCTCGGCCAATACGATCTGCCGGTGGATCAGCATCCGCTGCGTGAAAAGGTTCGCAGGAATGCCAACCACTATCTCACCGGCCGCGATGGCGGCCGCGACATCGATCTGCGCAAGTTTGCGCTCGAAGGCATGAAGCTCTACGGGCGCCTGCAGGACGCGCGTGGCACCACGTTGCGGCTCGGCGACGATCTAAAGACCAACCTCGACAATGCTGATCGAGTCTACAACGGCATCTGCAGCCTGATCGACGACCACATTGCGAGAGGCGGGATCGATGCGCCGCTGACGCCGCACTATGCGCCGGTGTGGTCGCCCGCCGAGACCCCGACGGAGCTCGACCTTGCGGCAGCCGGCATCACCAGCATCATCTGGACCACCGGCTTTCGTTCGGACTGGTCGTGGGTGGATTTGCCGATGTTCGACGGCGCAGGTTATCCCACGCACAAGCGCGGTATCACCTCGGTTGATGGCGCCTATGTGATCGGATTGCCCTGGCTTTACACTTGGGGTTCAGGCCGGTTCGTCGGCATCGGTCGCGACACGGAGTTCGTGGCTGATCACATCGTGGTCCGGCAGAACGCGGTGCAGGAGAATGCAGCCTGCGGGGACGGACGCATTCTTGCGCTTGATGCGGCGGGTTAGGCGCATTGCGTGTTCCGATTCAAATTTCAAACAACGAACCGTAGGATGGGTAGAGCGAAGCGAAACCCATCGCGACGGTGCAAGCCGCGCGAATGATGGGTTTCGCTGCGCTCTACCCATCCTACGTCTGATTCAAACAGTGTGAGGATGTGAGTTCGCATTCTCGCGGCGCGTTGCGTCCGAGCTTTCGTTTCGTTTTACCCTCCTCGAATCAGAGGGCGCAGGGAAAGCCGGGTGCTGGTTGCACCCGTGGGTCCCGTGCAACAAAAAGCACGCGGGAAAGACCACAGGTTCAACCGAAGCATTCCGGCTTTCCCTGCGCGAGGGAGTCAAGTGGCCTGAAAAGCCGAGATCAATCAAAGGCGTGCAGTGAACGTGTTCACATTCGTGTCGCGATTCCGTTTGATGAGCTGCGGCGAGGACATATTGAGTTTAGGCCGGCGACCATGACGAGCTATCCGCAGAAAATCACCTTCGGCGAGCTGCGCGAATCCGGCGTCCGTGAGGTGCTGGTCTATTGCCGGGACCACCGATGCAGCCATTCGGTCGAGATCAGCGCCGACCGCTGGCCCCGATCACGTCAGGCTATCGGACATCGAACCGGGCTTCGTCTGCACCGCCTGCGGCAAGCGCGGCGCAGATGTGCGGCCGAAGTTTTCATAGGCCAGAGTGGAGACCGGTTGAGAAGCGCGCGCTTGTGCGTCAAATCTGTCCACGCCATCGCGCGCGATTCGGCAATGAGAAGAGATCGCGGAAATTTTCGCGATCCCTCATCACCTGGGGGAGGACTTGATGACGATCAAGAAGGAAGACGTACACGCCGCTCTGGCGCGTCTCGCCGAATGCTTTCCGCAAACTTTCGTGCTCGATAAATACCTACCGCACCGGCCGCTGAAGGTCGGGATCCACCCTGACATCCTGGCCCGCTGCCCCGCCCTTACCCGCCGCGAGTTAGCCCCGTCTCTGCGCGCCTACACCAGACGCATCATGTATCTGCAAGGCCTTGTCCCGGGTGCGGTCCGCGTTGATCTCGACGGCAATCCCGCCGGCGAGGTGAGCGCCACCGACGCGGAGCATGCCGCTGCCACGCTCGCCGAGATACTGGCAGCGCGTGAAACCAGGCCGGCCGCGGCGGTCGCGGCCAAGCGTGCGGTACGGATCCCAAGGCATCCAGCGGTCCCAGAGCCTCCGGCCGCAACACCTCCAGCAGGAAGGGCGCTGAAGGACAAGCCCGTGCTACGCCTGCCAGCGTTCCGTCAACAGTGCGGATGAATTTCCGGTTGCTGACATGCTGGTCATTGCCGCGACTACCGATGCAGCCATTCGGTCGAGATCAGCTCCGACCGTCGGCCCGATCACGTCAGACTACCGCCGTGAAGGCACGCATGGCTTCCGGTCAACGTTCCGCGATTGGGCTGGCGACATGACAAACTTTCCGCGCGAGGTTATTTCGACGAGAATGCGTTGCGGCGGGCGATCAATGGGCGGATGACCAAGGAGCAGGCGCTGGTGAAGGCGCAGGCACATCTCGGCTAATTTTTCTGTGGGTTGGCCATCATGGCCTACGCGACTGGTCGCGACTCAGGCGACTGACCTCTTTGGCGAAAACCAAAGGAGGATCGCGAAGTGACCAAGACCCGGCCCGCCGACGTTCCGCTCCCGCCCCCGGAGCAAACCATCCTGACCCGGCTGGAGGCCTGCAAGGTTGCCCGCATCGGGCTGAGCACCTTTGACCGTGCCGTCAGCAGCAAGCGTCTCCACGTCTCCCGCATCGGCCGCAACATCAAGGTCAGGCGCGAAGAGCTGGACCGCTTTATCGACGCCCATGATCCCATCGCCGACAAACTCCGGACCGTGATCCGGAAGACCGGTGACGGCCAGTGCGAATACATCGATCCCAACATCACCGACGCCAGCGTTGCCAAGCAGCTCGATGTCATACAAGAAAAGAATGAGCAGGAACCCCAGCACGAACCGCGCCGCATGCTCACCGTCACCCAAGTGCTCGACATCGTCCCGGTGCGCCGCACCACGCTTTTTAAGATGGAGCGCGACGGCACCTTCCCGGCCAGCCACTACGCCAGCCCCAACCGTCGCTTCTGGTTCGCCGACGAGGTCGCCCAGTGGCAAGCCGCTCTGCCCCAGAACGATCGAATTAACCGCAGGACGGCAATCCGGTGAGCCGGCGCCTCGCCACCATCAAGGAGGCGTGCGCCTACGCCAAGATGGGCCAGACGAAACTCTATGCGAAGATCAATGCGGGGATCGTCATCGCCTACAAGCACGGCCGCAAGACGCTGGTCGATCTCGACAGCGTCGATGCCATGCACGCCCGCGAGCTGGTGCCGTGGAAGCCTCGGGCGCAGGTTTGACCTCCGGAAATTTTGCCGGGGGATGTTGCGACTTTTTCCGCGGCGTTGTGCGAGCAAGCCCTTGGCGCACGTCATCGAAGACGAAACGGAAGCGGCTTATCGGCGGTCGGATGCTTGGCGAAGCGGCGGTTGCTAATGGACGAATGGGCTGAATACTGCGTGTCGGGTTAATGGCGGGCGTATGAGCTGTGTTCGGCGCCTTGTGTCTTTCGTCCCGAACAACTATAGGGGCATGCTCATTCGAATCGCCCGGTCCATCAATGCGCTTAGTTCCTTTGTGGAGCAGCCTTCGCCTGCTCGGAAACTCTCCGGCAGCGCGCCTAAGCATCCTGATCCCGCTGGTCGGTTACTTCATCATTTTCAGCGACTCCTTCTCGCATTCGAGTCTCGCCAAGTTGATTACGGAGCTTGAAGGAACGAAGCCCAAAGACCTCGGCGTTAGTATTTCACCCCGACTCTTCCAGATGTATTTCGGATTGTGCTTTATAGCGTTTGCCAACGCGCTGTACGCATGCGTTTGTCCGGCTGTCGTGAAGCAACACTCATCGGCTGGACAATACATAGCGTCCGAAGGCGACCACCTTGGAGAGTTTGCGCTGCGCGGTATGGAAATAGCTCTCGCCCAATCCAATCAGGACTTTGACAGTTTTCGCCATCAGATTGAAAACCGCATATCAAAGGATTACTCGGTTCAAGAGGCTGGCCAAGAGGTCAAGATCGCGACTCTGGCCTTGCACTATGACACTGCGAACCAACGATACCCGGTTACCCGACTACTCATCTCACTCCTCTATGGCGCTGGTTTGATGATCCTGCTGATGCCGGCCGCCAAAGTCTTCTGGAGGGTGTCCCTCGTGCTCTATACGCTAGTAGCCGAACACGGATTCAGCGCCATATGGTAGACTGTCACTCTGAGCACGAGTAGCATTCAGCAAGGCCACGCAAAACGCGCTGAAACATTATGGGCAAGCATTACATCCGCTTTGACGAGATCGAGGATGTCCTAACATCGGTCGACTTAATCGCGTTGACTGCACCGCTGACCAAAGCCAGTCCTTCCTATTGGAAGTGGCTCATCATTGGCGCGCAAAACGGATTTCAAGGTGCAATGGTTTGTCTCCTGTCGGGTACAAATGGCATCGGCGTGTTAGACAAAAAGACCGCGAAGAAGGTGCTCGCTTGGCACGAAAATCGTTCCGGGCATTACCCTACCGAGCGATTGGCCGAATTTGACGAACTGCTAGAACGTTGCAGGAATCGTCCAGACGGAACGCCCCTTGTGCTCTCAGACTCTGAGCTGCAAGATATCAAGAAGCTGCACAGCATGCTTCGAAACAATTTCGCGCATTTCCGACCTATGGGTTGGTCGATTGAACGCGCCGGACTGCCGCGCATTCTGAATGTCGCTCTCGGCGGTATCGAGCAAATTATGCTCGGAGACGAATTGTCCCATAAGTTAAGCGGCAATCGCAAACGGCGTCTTAGAAAAGGTATAGAGATTGCACGCAGGGCTATGCTTTAGAAGATTGCCGCGACCTTGTAACCTCAAATTTTGCCGCGCAGAAACTCAGCCGCCTTTTTGACTGCGCCGAGTAGGTCGGAATCGCTTTCGTTCCACACTTCAACACCGCCTGTCGAGTCTCCCACGCGCGACAACCCAGCCTGCGCAATACCGGTCCCAGCGGGCGGCCGCGTGAACACAGAGGTAATGTGTAGCGGCCGTTCGCCGTCCGACTCCGTATGTTTAAAGGCATGTCCACACGGTCGATCGTCGCGAAGGCGGGGCATTCCCCTCTAAATTGGATTCCGCAGATTTCGCGGTTTGCGCTTGATGTAATCGATGCAGTGGAAGGTTGCGACACACGCCAAGAAAGCGTGTCGCCGCGACGTTGGATGCGCGTGGAAATCAGCGATGGTGGGATCGACGATTTCTCTCATATAAGATTCGGCATCGGCAGCTATGCTTGCCATCGCTTTAGGCCTTTCCGCTTGACTGAATCGAAACACGATGAAAACAATCTATAGTTTAGTCAACTCAGGACCAGCTGCCGAAAGCCTCGCCTACTGCCAGCATACCGCTTCAGAGCTTTTCCACCTGGTGGATAAAACGGAAACCATAATAATCCGCGGAGACAGCATTGCTACCGCCAAGCAGTAGTACGCCGCGCCTTCAATATTTGCAGGGAATACTTGATAAGGAGCAGGCCCATCTTGCTTTTACCGATTGGCCTAAGCTCACCCCAGCAGATCATCAGGACATTGGGCGCCTGATTATGTTCTACAACTTCATAGAACTGAACTTGCGGCGCATGGTTGAGGCTTGGGAGAGCGCGGGACTATTCGCGCCAGACGCAATAAAAGGCCACTCGCGAAATCTGCATATCGGGGCGGTAGAAAAAGCGGTCCAACAAATGTTGCCCTGGCCGGCCGAGCAAATGCAGGCGTTGAAACGCTTGGCTGAAATCCGACTGTTGCGGAACCTAGTGGCACACTTCGCGGGGCGGCGCTTCCCGAACGATGATGCCTTCGTTTTTTTTGCGAAAAGCGAGCGTGATTTCAGGCGGCAGTTCGGCCGCCAAGCAAATCCGAATGATTGGATGACTGCTATACTGGACGGCGCGGTTTTGGCGGGGGCAGTTGAAGAGGTTGACCACTGTCAGCTCTGGCTAGCGAACCAAGTATCCATCATTTCAAAGCAAGCTCACGAAATCGAGCAGAAGCGGAAGGCCGGTACATTGATTTAGCAAGCCCTTATTCGAATCAGGTGGGGCAACCGCGCGCCCGGATCGGCTACCTGACCTGCTCAGATGGCGGCAGCATCATGATCAAGGACGAGCATGACAACAATCGGCGTAACGATCCCGAACGCAACTGGGGACTTCCGAAATAGGTTGCGTCGGGAAGCCAGGGGACGCTTGGCATGCATGAGCCGTGCGGTCGGACCTCGGCCGCGATCCGTTTTGCCGCTTTCCGTCTCGCCTTCGACAGATCGTGACCGGCCTGCATGTTGACCCACATCTCCGCCGGGGTTCCGAAGTAGCGGGCGAGCCGCAGCGCGGTGTCAGCGGAGACGGCGCGCTGACCGCTGACGATTCCGGTGATGCGGTTGGCCGGCACACGCAACGCCAGCGCCAGCGCATTGGGGGACAGACGCTGAGATGAGAATGCTCACTCCAGTGGCTGGACCGGCGGCTCGGTGGAAGGAGTGGTAGCGGGTTGTGCGGGCGCCGCCGCTTGGGGGGCTGCCTGAACCGGCGGCGCGGTGGAAGCAATGGTAGCGGTCCGTGCGGGCGCCGCCGCTTGAGGGGCTGCCTGATCTTGGGGCGCAGGTCGAGTGGAGCCGGGTTGACTCTCGCCGGTGGGAACACGTTGCTCACGACGTGCGACGCTGCGGGGCTGGCGCGGCGTACTTGATCGGTTCGGGCCCCATGAATGCCGCGAGCGATAATAAGGCGTGCCGAACACGCCCTGGACCGCGCCCACGGCGCCGCCGACCCCAGCGCCGACCGCGCCCCCGACGATGCCGCCGATAGGGCCCGCCACCCGGCTGCCTTCATAGGCTCCTTGCTGCGCGCCGCGCACGATGCCCTGGGCGTGACTGGCGCGTGGCAGCAAGAGCGATGTAAGCAGGATGACAGCCGTCACGAAGATGAACGCGAGCGCCAGGGAGGGCGGCGGCATCGCGCTCTGAGCCTTGGCTTTCTGCATTTTGATCCCTTAAATTTAAATTTGTCACCAGGGGCTCGGGAATTTGAACCGGCGATGCGGCCAAATGGTTGCGCCTCTGTGGCCAATTCGAGAAGGGATTGGGCGGGGTGCATCGGGCGAGGTGGTGTGCTCGATCGCCCGCAGCACGGCGTGCCGTGCAATATCAGGGTCGCAGCAACTGTCGGCCTCGGGCCAGCCGGTGGAATGGAAGCGCCGACCGCTGGGGGGATGACCCGCGGCTCTTCGCACATACGAATCAAAAAAGGTCGTGAATAAATTTCGCGGGTCTCGCATCACCTCTGGAGGGCTGGACGATGGTCGCGAAGGAAGACCTGCACGCCGCCTTGACGTGCCTCGCCGAACGGTTCCCGCAAACGTTTGTGCTGGAAAGGTACCAGCCGCATCGGCCGCTGAAGGTCGGGATCGCCGCCGATCTCGTGGCGCGCTGCCCGGAGCTTGACCGGAACAGGCTGGGTATGGTGCTGGGCGCCTACATCCGGCGCGTGATGTATCGGAAGGGTTGGTTGCGAGCGCGGCCCGAATCGATCTCGACGGCAATCCGGTCGGCGAAGTGAGCGCCGCAGACGCGGAGCACGCGGCGGCGAAGCTCGCCGAGTCCCTGGCGTCGCGTCAGGCCAAGCAAGCCGCAGCCAAGGCGGCCAGGCGGGCGGAACGGATCGCAAAGCAGCCGGCAATACCGGCGGCCGCGCCGCCTCGGGCCGCAACGCCTCCAGCCGCAAGGACGCTGAAGGACAAGCCCGTGCTGCGCCTGCCAGGTCTCCCTCCGGTGAGGGCCGCCTTGTCGGGTTAAGACGAGTGCTGTGTAACAGCCCTTATGGACAGCAATAAGTTC